>CALCUV010000168.1 GCA_937906765.1 uncultured Prevotella sp. | reverse complement strand
ATGTCCACCGACGTGTGCAAGCCGCGAACGACCACCCCACGCTGTTTCAAATCTCCGCCAGCAGGGATGGGCAAACGTGGGCGGCGGTGGATACGGTTGAAGTGCCTTATACGGGAAAGAACGGTGTGATTTCTGCGCCCTTTGCCCTGAAGGAGGAAACTGCTTACCTGCGCCTGGCGCCCCTTGATTGCTATCCCGATTTCCGCAAGTTCTGGCATGCCTCGGAATTGCAGTTGTATTACTTGGGCGATAGTGACAACGTGACTACGGATGCCGACGCGCTGCGAATGAATGAAGTGCAAGTGGCCAATGTGGATCAGTTTATCGACCCCTCGTTTAACTACGGCAGTTGGTTGGAACTGTATAACACCAGCGATGTGGCGCTTTTCCTAAATGACGTCACCGTGCGCCATACGGATGCCGACGGAATGACAGAGGAGTATGCTTTAACTTCAGAGCATGGTTTCGTTTCGCCACGGATGTGCCTGACGTTGTGGTTTGATCACCACTCCTCGCAAGGTAAATTCGGCCCTCAGGCACGTCTGAACATTCCCTTTAAACTTGACCCCGAGGGAGGGCGATTAGAAATTCTCAATAAGAATGGCGCCGCGGTTGATGCCGTTACTTATCCCCCGGCCATCGCACGTTGTGCGTATGCTCGCACAGCGGATGGAACGGGCGAGTGGGGCATTACGAGCACACCCTCTCCCGCCGCGCTGAATGCGGGAAGCAAGTTTGCCACTCAGCGTTTGGCGCCCCCCGAAGTGAGCCTTGATTCAAAGGTAATCCAGGGCACAACGCGCTTTTCCGTAGAGATTCCCGAGGGCACAACGTTGCGCTACACCACTGACGGTTCTACGCCTACGCATGTGCATGGTAAAGTTTCGACAACGGGGCGCTTTTCCGTTTCTGAAACTTCTGTGTATCGCTTCGTGCTCGTTGCGGATGATTATTTGCCCAGCAAGGTGGTAACACGTACCTTTATTAAAGATGCGACGGATAGTTATTACCTCCCCATTCTTAGCATTTCTACACACCCCGACAATATGTTTTCGCCAGAAATAGGTTTGTACACCCGCGGGGTTAATGGTGTGAGTGGCAATGGGCAATCTGTGCCCTGTAATTGGAATATGGATTGGGAGCGACCGGTAAATGTGGAATATTTAGTGCCCAATGGCGATGCGTATGACATGGTGGTCAACCAAGAATGTGAGTTTCAGATTTCGGGTGGATTCTCTCGTGCTTACGGGGGTGATGAAACTTGGGAAATGAAATCATCATTCACGCTGAAGGCAGGTAAAATTTACGAGAGTCAAAATAGTTTTGATTACGCCTTCTTTGCTGGACGTAAAGATTTTAATAAGTACAAGGTGTTTAAGGTGCGTAATGGTGGCAACGATACCCATGTGCGCCTCACGGATGCTGCTTTTCACGAAATCTACCGACGTTCGGGATTTAATATCAATACACAGTGTTGGCAACCTGCCCATGTATTTATAAATGGTGAGTATTTGGGTATGCTCAATTTGCGAGAGAGCAACAACAAGCACTTTGCGGAGTCGGAATATGGCATAGACACCGACGATGTTGACCAATTTGAACTTAATGGCGAGAAGGGTTATGAGCAGAAGGAGGGGACGAAGGACTCATTCATGGAATGGTTGCGCCGCACAAAGGCATTGGCAGCTGACCCCACGAATGAGGCGCTTTGGCAAGCGGTTTGTGAGATAGTGGATGTGGATGAATTTTGCAACTATATGGCGGCGGAAATCTACATGGGTGGCGGAGACTGGCTCACGAATAGCAACAATATAAAAGGTTTCAAGAGTCGCAATGCTGGAGGTAAGTATCACATGGTCCTGTTCGACCTTGACTCCACCTTTGGTCACTCCGACATGTTGCAACAAGTCTATAACATGTTGTCAAAATACGATGGGCGCTATGCGGATAACGATGGCGTGAGTTATTTGGCAGAAATACTCTTCAACATGTTGGCTTACGAACCCTTCAAGAAGCAGTTTATTGACACCTATTGTATTGTT
>CALCUV010000167.1 GCA_937906765.1 uncultured Prevotella sp. | reverse complement strand
AAGTCAAGTAATAACCCTATTTTAACAGTTTAGTGCCCTATTTAACATATTTTTCTTATTTTTTAGTAATTTTTAAGGTTATAAGGTGATGAGGTTATAAGGTTTTGAGGCCTTGCGGAGTATGTTTCCCAATCTTATCCTAAAAAATCTCGTTGCCTTGAAATGTCATATTTGTGGGGTTATAAGGTCGTAAGTTCTATCTGGTGAGTTTGCCGGATGGTTCCTTAAAACCTTATAACCTCACAAGCTTGAACCTCACAAAAAATCTATGCAAGAAAAAGAAATCTACAAAGGACTATCTGAAGTCGAAGTGGCAGAGAGTCGCGCCAAGCACGGCGCAAATATTTTGACGCCTCCCGCCAAGGAGTCGCTTTGGGTGAAGTTCCTCGGCAAGTTTGCCGACCCCCTCATTCGCATTCTTATCGTGGCGGCGGTAGTGTCGGTAGGTATTTCCTTCTACGAATTCTTCGGTCATGAAGGAGCGGGAATGGAAGTGTTCCTCGAACCCATCGGTATCATCGTGGCGATTCTCCTTGCCACAGGACTTTCTTTCTACTTTGAAATGAAGGCCGACAAGGAATTTGAATTGCTCAATCAGGTGAACGATGACGAACCCGTGCAAGTCATCCGTGGTGGCAACACAACGGAGGTGGCAAAGAAGGATATCGTGGTGGGCGACATCATCGTGCTCTCTACGGGTAATGAAGTGCCTGCAGATGCCGAATTGCTTGAAGCGTCGGCAATGGCGCTCAATGAATCAACGCTCACGGGCGAACCCCTCTGCCGAAAGACCATCCTCAAGGAGGAATTTGATGAAGAAGCAACCTTCCCCTCTAACCACGTAATGCGTGGCACAACGGTGATGGAAGGTCACGGCGTAGCACGCGTGTTTGCCGTGGGCGACCATACGGAGAATGGTAAGGTGTTTGTGGCTGCACAGATTGACAATAGCGTGAAGACGCCCCTCAACGAGCAACTTGACGGACTCGCAAATAAGATTTCAAAAATCAGTTACACCTTTGCGGGCATCATCCTTATCGCACGCCTTGCGGCCTTCCCTTGGGGTGGAGAATTTGACACGATGCTCTTCCTCAGCCACATGCTCGAAACGCTCATGGTGGCGGTGACACTCGTAGTAGCAGCTGTGCCTGAAGGTCTTCCTATGGCGGTGACGTTGAGTCTTGCTTATAGCATGCGCCGCATGTTGAAGACCAATAACTTGGTGCGTAAGATGCATGCGTGTGAAACGATGGGTGCAACGACCGTGATTTGTACCGACAAGACGGGTACACTCACGCAAAACCTCATGCAGATTCACGAAACACGCTTCTTCGGTCTTTCTGAAGAACAACGATTAGGCACCGATGAAATGTCGGAAATCATTGCCGAAGGTATTGCCGTTAACTCTACCGCAACGCTTGACCTCACGGGCGAAAAACCCCGTGCACTCGGTAATCCTACGGAAGGCGCACTCATCCTTCGGCTCCGTGCTCAGGGTGTTGACTTCATGAAGATGCGTTCCGATGCTGAGTACGTTGCCGAATTGCCCTTCTCTACGGATCGCAAGTATATGGCTACCGTGGTGCATTCTTCAAAGTTGAACAAGAAGGTGCTTTACGTGAAGGGTGCTCCCGAATACGTCTTCGCTTTGTGTAAGCAGAGTCTTGGCGATGTGACGAAGGAGACGCTCGACGCCATGCTCCTCAACTATCAGAACCTCGCCATGCGTACGCTTGGTTTCGCTTACCAAGTGTTGGAAGAGGGCGATGCTACCTTTAATGATAAGGTGGTGGAAGCTAAGAACCTCACCTTCCTCGGTGTTGTTGCGATTGCCGACCCCGTTCGTAGCGATGTTCCCGCCGCCGTAGGCGATTGCTTGAGCGCAGGTATCAACGTGACCATCGTGACGGGTGACACTCCCGGTACGGCACGCGAAATTGGTCGCCAAATTGGTATTTGGACGGAAAAGTCAACCGAACGCAACCTCATCACGGGTCCTGAATTTGCCGAACTCACCGATGCCGAACTCGAAGAGCGCATCCTCGACCTCCGCATTATTGCACGTGCACGCCCCATGGATAAGAAGCGCCTCGTAGAAACCCTTCAGCGCCTCGGTCAAGTGGTTGCCGTAACGGGTGATGGTACAAACGATGCTCCCGCGCTTAAGGCGGCTCACGTAGGTCTCTCTATGGGTGACGGCACCAGCGTTGCCAAGGAAGCCAGTGACATTACGATTGTCGATAATTCATTCGCCAGCATTACGCGTGCCGTGATGTGGGGACGCTCGCTTTACCGCAACATCCAGCGCTTCATTCTCTTCCAAATGACGGTCACCATGGCGGCATGTTTCATCGTGCTCATCAGTGCCCTTCTCGGTATGGAAACACCCCTCACCGTGACGCAGATGCTTTGGGTGAACCTCATTATGGACACCTTTGCGGCTATGGCACTCGCTTCGCTTCCGCCCTCAATGACGGTAATGAAAGATGCACCCCGCAAGCGCGAAGACTTTATCATCGACACACCTATGTGGGGAAATATCCTCTCCGTAGGAGCCATCTTCACGGTGCTCATCTTGGGATTGGCTTATGTGACAAACACGTACGATATTAAGTCGCTCGCCGATTTGTTGAACCTTTCAGCACTTGCTCCCCATTCAGGCGTTTCGCCCTACGAACGTAGCTTGATGTTCACCCTCTTCGTGATGTTCCAATTCTGGAATATGTTCAATGCTCGCGCTTACCTCACGGGTGCTTCAGCGCTCCACTTCAAGGGTTGCAACTCTTTCGTAAGCATCGCCGCGGTAATCGTGCTCGGACAAATTGCCATCGTAACGCTTGGTGGCACGATGTTCAACGTCGATCCCCTCTCTTTGAACGACTGGCTCATCTGCATCCTCGGTACCTCTATCGTGCTTTGGATTGGCGAAATCTTCCGTTTGTTCAAGAAATAAGAACGTAATACAAACAATTAAAGCGAGTAGACAAATTGAATGTCTGCTCGCTTTTTTTTCGTTGTTTACACTACAACTCATGATCTTGAGTGTTATATAAATGCCTACATATAGGTCCCCTTTATTCGGTCTTAATCATATCAGCCAACTGAACAAAATAATCGTTTGACCAGATGTCCAGTTCTTTGGGATTGCGGATAAACGGCAGAACGTCTGCCTTTACTTGTTTCATGTCTGCTGAAACAAGGCGTTCCAAAAGTTTTTCTTTGAAAGATTCTGGGGTAATATATTCATTATTAAATTGACGGCAACGCTCTGCCAGGTGCGTAAAGTCAAGCGGAATGTTGTGGCGTACATACCATTCAAAATCATACCAATCGCGCCCTTTCACTCTATTCTTCCATGCTCGATAGACTAAAGCATGCATTTTTCCAGCAAACAAGTCGGGTAGGGTGAAGCAACGCGTCATGAATGAATGGGGTTGGAGTAGCAACTTCTGTTCTGTTTTGAAATGCAAAGGTGGACACGTATCTACCTCAATCTTTATCTTAATGGATTTTTCCGTTTGAAACGTCACGTCATACACATCTGTATTATCTTTGAGGAATGCAGATTCTATCTTACCGAAATTCTTCTTGTCTTTCTTCTTGATCTCAACCTCACGACCTACCAATGTGAATGCGTCAATAATGGCGGGGAAATATTGCGTAAAATCAAAGTTTTCATTGGGGGTAAGCAATGAGAAATCCATATCCTCGCTAAAGCGTTGCAACCCATGAAATATTCTTAAGCATGTGCCTCCATAAAATGCTGCCGACTCAAAGAAACCACCCGCATACAAGCCCGCAAGGATTACTTGCTGGTTTACCTCAAATATGGCATTTCTCTTGTGTTGCTCCGTGGTTAGGTCATAACGGGAAAGCATGTTGTCAAAAATCTCGTTCTTCATTGCTTAAGGTATTTTAATAATGTAGAAATAGAATCAGCCTTCTTACCCACCTTTATATACTCCTCAAATATCCGTGGGTCTAACTTGTAAAATTCGTCCATGTCCATGCGGATGTCCTGCTCTAAATAAGTTTCAACATCTTTTGGGTATCGCAGATTCACCTTTGGAGAATTGGCTATTAAGTCGCACAAAGCCTTCTCTGGTGATGCAATGAGAAAGGCATACGCTTCTTTGTTCACGCTTCTCACTCCAATAGAAAAAGCTTTTCGTGCAATATGCTTATAATCATAAATGCCGAGGGGAGTTTCAAAATGTTGCGAATGCTTGATCGTCATTGATTGGTGCGCATATACTGCTTCAGGTATAAGGCCGTAATATCTCAAGGCAGTGGACATTGATAAATACGAGGGTGTATAGAGGTGGTTCGCTATCAGTTCACTCGAAAGTCGCTTGCCCGTGTGTTTGGGATTGACTACATATACTCCTCGCTTAAGTCTAATAATATACCCGTTCTTCTCAAGCCACGCCACCTTCTTACTCGCTGACTTTAGTTCAGGATATAACGATTCAATGACGGATGTCGTTATGGGTATAGCACCTATTTCTAACAATGGTTCATTCATGGATTTGCCAGTTTATAGTGCAAAAGTAGTAAAATTCTGAAGACTAAAGGAATTAACACTTCTTTTTCTCTTCATTTTTTTACTGTTTAGCAATAAAAATAAGGCGCACCCACCAGGATGCGCCTTTAATTATAAGTAGTGACGTATTAGTCCCATTCAAGGATAACCTTACCACACTGACCTGATTCCATGATGTCGAAGCCCTTTTGGAAGTCGGCAATGGGGAACTTATGTGTGATAACGGGAGTGAGGTCGAGACCTGAGATGAGCATCTGCTCCATCTTGTACCAAGTTTCCCACATTTCTCGGCCGTAGATACCCTTAATCGTGAGTGCCTTGAAGATGATTTCGCTCCAGTCAACTGTAGTTGTGGGAGGAAGGATACCGAGTTGTGCAATCTTTGAACCGTTGTACATGTTGCTCACCATGTCGCGGAAAGCGATGGGAGAACCTGACATTTCAAGACCTACGTCGAAACCACGGATGCCGAGCTGTTCCATAGCTCCGGCAACGGTTTCGCCCTTTGAAGCGTTCACGGTGTGTGTAGCACCCATCTTCTTCGCAATTTCAAGGCGATAATCGCTGAGGTCAGTCACCACGATGTTCTTCGCACCTGCAAACTTAGCGATTGCCGTTGCCATTGTACCAATAAGACCAGCACCTGTAATCAATACGTCTTCGCCGAGGAGGGGGAAAGAAAGGGCGGTGTGAGTTGCATTACCGAAGGGGTCCATGATAGCCGCCATATCGTCAGAGATACGATCG
>CALCUV010000166.1 GCA_937906765.1 uncultured Prevotella sp. | reverse complement strand
CCTTAAAGCGGTGTGCCATTATCGCTTCGCCCTGAGAGGCAGTAAGCACGTTGGTGCGGAGTCCGATAATCCCACGCGAGGGTATATTAAATTCAATATCCACTCGGTCACCAATCGTAAGCATTGAGGTAACGTCGCCCTTACGACGCGTAACGAGGTCGATCATGCGAGAAGAAAATTCCTCGGGAACATTAATCGTGAGTTCTTCAATAGGTTCGTGGCGCACGCCGTCAATCTCCTTATAGATTACTTGAGGCTGCCCCACCTGCAACTCATACCCTTCGCGACGCATGGTTTCGATAAGCACCGAAAGGTGAAGCACGCCGCGACCACTTACTACCCAAGCGTCGGCGCCTTCTGTCTTACTCACGCGCAAAGCCAAGTCTTTTTCCAATTCCTTTTCAAGACGGTCGTTGATGTGGCGAGACGTGCAATACTTACCTTCCTTTCCGAAGAAGGGAGAGTTATTGATGGTGAAGAGCATGGACATGGTGGGCTCGTCAATGGCGATTGTGGGGAGCGGTTCGGGATTTTCGAAGTCGCAAATCGTATCCCCGATGTCGAATTTCTCCAATCCGACCACCGCACAAATGTCTCCGCTGCTCACGCCCGTAGTTTTCACGCGACCCATTCCCTCAAAGGTGTGTACTTCTTTAATCTTTGTCTTTTCAAAAGTGCCATCGCGGTGAGCAATCGTAATGTTCATACCCTCAGAAATCGTGCCGCGGTGCACACGTCCGATAGCGATGCGCCCCGTATAGTTAGAATAGTCCAACGAAGTAATCAACATCTGTGGCGTACCCTCATGGCGCTCAGGGGCAGGAATAATTTCAACAATCTTATCGAGAAGGTATTCAATAGAATCCGTAGGCGTGTTATAATCTTCGCCCATCCAGTTGTTCTTTGCCGAACCGTAAACCACAGTAAAGTCCAACTGCTCCTCCGTAGCGTTAAGGTCGCACATAAGGTCGAAAACCATTTCATAAACCTCCTCGGGGCGGCAATTAGGTTTGTCCACCTTGTTGACAACTACGAGAGGTTTGAGACCAATTTCGAGTGCCTTCTGAAGCACAAAGCGTGTCTGAGGCATAGGTCCCTCAAAGGCGTCAACAAGCAAGATACATCCGTCCGCCATATTGAGTACGCGCTCCACTTCTCCGCCAAAGTCGGAGTGCCCTGGGGTATCGATGATGTTAATCTTCGTGCCCTTGTAATTAATTGACACATTCTTCGAAAGAATCGTGATGCCTCGTTCGCGCTCCAAGTCATTGTTGTCGAGCATCAAGTCGCCCGAGTTTTGGTTACTGCGAAAGAGGTTGCCCGCAAGGAGCATTTTGTCAACAAGGGTAGTCTTACCGTGGTCAACGTGTGCGATGATGGCAATATTGCGAATGTCCTGCATAAAGAAAATAGGTGTGTGTGAGAGCGTCGGCAAAACAAGCACGACACCCTTATTTTTTACTGCAAAATTAACGCACAAGCCCAAAACTGCCAAAAATCTATTCCTATTTCTAAATTCTGCAACTGGATTTCATTGAAGAATGCTTTAAATTCGTACTTTTGCTTTGCAAAGTATTCAGCTTTACCGAAGCAAAATTTCGGACAAACACGGGGCAGATTGATTTTTGCTAAAAACAAAGTCTGTTATAGGGAAAATAAAAAGTAACAGAGGAAAAATTCTATTACTCATTCGGCGAAGGATAAGTAATCTTGTTTTAGGGCAGTGTCGTTCCCGCTTTGCAATTAAAAACAACCACTTATTTATTAGGCATTAACCCCCAACACAGAGAGTATGGCAAAAAGACAAATACGCTTGAGTCGGTCGCGCATCGCCATAGTGATTTTCAGCATCGTTGTGAGCGTGGTCCTCTTATTAACGTTTGCGCCACGAAGTGCGAATCAATTTAAATATGAATACCAGGTCAACAAACCCTGGC
>CALCUV010000165.1 GCA_937906765.1 uncultured Prevotella sp. | reverse complement strand
CTGGAGTTCAGACGTGTGCTCTTCCGATCTCTACGGCAACTATACACACGTGTTCCAAAAGGCAGGACGCACCATCGACTTTTACATTACGGGAAATTACAACACTACGGACAACGAAAGCGACGCCCTGCAACATTACCGCTACTTCCGCCCGGACGCTCCGCGCCCCGAATTGACCAACCGCCAATTCACATATAGTCCCAACGATAATTATAGATTGACGGGCGAAGTGAGTTACACCGAGCCCTTGAGCAAGCACCTGAAACTCAAGGCAACTTATAATTATACGCACGAGAAGAGCGACGACCGCCACGACCTTTACCAGCTTGACCGCTATGATTACTACGCCAACCCCAACGTACCCGTAGGTTTCCGCCCCACTCCTGGCGATTCGTTAGAGTTTGTGCGCAACGTGGAAAACTCTACGTTCTCCGACCTTTACAACAATGCGCACCGCGTCGTTTTGCGCCTTCAGGGGCAATGGGATAAGGTGGACATGGCAATTTCTCCGTTGGTGACGCTCAATAATGAGAATCTTTATTATCAGAAGGGTAAGGATTTCTTTGCCCCCACCCGCACATCGGCGCATTGGAACCTCTTCGGGACATTGAAGTATAAGTTTGACGCTCAAAACTACATTCAACTCAATTATCAGGGTTCATCCTTCCGCCCCACCCTCCAGGAACTGCTCCCCATTAGCAACACGAGCGACCCGATGTCGGAAACGGTGAACAATCCTGACTTGAAGACGGGATGGTATAACTACATTTACTTCTCCAGCCGCTTCTTCAACACGAAGCGTGGCGACTCCTACAATGTGTGGGGTGGATTCAGCAATTCTACAAACGACGTAGTGACCACCATGCAGGTTGACCCCGCAACGGGCTTCACACGTTACAACAAGAAAAACGTGAATGGCGGTTACCGCACGTGGGGTTCCGTAGGCACAGAGCAACCGCTCGACACGGCGCGCCACTGGACGCTCACTTCAAGCCTCTACATGAGTTACGACCACTCTAAGGGCTTTGTAGGCGCCATGGGCGACGAACTCGGACTTTCCAACATCAACACTGTCTACACTAATGCGCGACTCGGACTTCGCTATCGCAAGGACATTTGGAGCGTCTCGCTCAACGGGATGTACGAAGGACGCTACACCCGCTATAAGGAAACACCTCAGTACAACCAGGACGGACATACCTACGAAGTCATCCTCTCGCCACAAGTGGACCTCCCCTTCGGCATGAAGATTAACGCTCAGTGCATCTTCTACACCCGCACGGGTTTCTCCGACCCCATGCTCAACCACGACCAATGGA
>CALCUV010000164.1 GCA_937906765.1 uncultured Prevotella sp. | reverse complement strand
GGTATAAGTCACATCGCCCTCAAAGGGTAAGCGCGACTGCTTGCTTACTTGCTCTTTGCCATTCACCCATACCTTAGCGCGGTCATCACTTATATTAAATGAGGGCGTCAACCACTTACCGATGGCGCCCACTCGCGCACGAATCGTGTCGGGAGTGATGGTGGCTTCCACGTCAGTGAACACCTGGTCGTTATATTTGTTGTTGAACTTAAACGAAGTAAACACGGGTAAATCCTGTGGCAATTCGTTGCTCACGGATGCCACTTCCGCCATTGCAAACGTAATGACAGAGTCGTTATTTAGCGTAATGCGCAGCGCGTCAGTGCCCTGGTCGGTGGATTTTACGATTTCAGAGGGGTAAACATTCACATTGCCCGACTTGAAATAGACCAACACGTCTTGAGCAGAAACTATCGTGGCGCAACTTGCCAACATGCAAAGAAGGAGACTGCGTAAGTTCATATCCTGAGTTTTAAGGAGGAAACGGGAAGAATTCGTAAAAGCAGGCAAAGTGCCTTGTCCTTGCAAATGTACGATAACTTTCTAATTATGACAATTTTTAAGCCGAAAAAACAAGTGATTATGGTGCAAAAACCTCACTGTTCGCCCCGTAAAACAGACTTTTCGCCCTGCAAAACAGAGGACGCGGAAATGCTATCCCTTATAGTGAAAACAATTTGAGAGAGAATTGAAATTCTTTGAGACTTAAGCGTCACAAAGAGTAAGATAGTTTTGAGTGAGCGTAACTTCCGTTTGAGAGGATGGGAAGGATTTCCATTTTTAAGAAACAAACAGAGTGTCAAAAAGTAAAAACTTTTCAAAATTAGAAAAAATACATGTTGAAAAATTTGGTTAATTAAAAAGTTGTTTTGTCTCGAAATTATGTTCCGAATTTCTTTTTTTCTTCTGAAACAAACACGTATTTTTGCATCCGTTAACCGAAAAGCGGAATGCCTGTTTTTGACGATGAAAAGCGACTGTTGAAAATCCGTTATGCTTGGAATTGCTTAAAAGTCAGATAGATGCAGGATTGATAACGTTTTTCGCGGTTGACATCTTCTTTTCCGATGTGGGCATTCCGTAAGCGTCGTTCCCAGGTCCGACCGACTGCCACCAATGCTTCACTAAGGAAGCGCTATTCCGCTAATTTAAATCACATTATATACTCACAGAAAGGTGCGTTTTTAAACTACGGGTGCTGGATTAAGTTTCCAAAAAGTTTAACAACCGCTTTCTTGAAAAACTCAGCAACCTATGTCAACGGAAAATTTCATCATTACCAAGCGTGACGGAACGCAGGAGTCTTTTTCGCTTGAAAAAATCAAGAGTGCCATTCTTAAGGCATTCGCTAACGTAAGTGAGCATATCTCTGCGGAACAGCTTAAGAAGATTGTCGATCATTTGATGTTCTGCAACGGAATGAGCGTTGAGGATATCCAAAACCAGGTGGAGGTAGCCCTTATGGCGGAGCGCCATTTCAAGGCTGCGAAGGCATTTATGCTTTACCGTCAGCGCCACATGGAAGACCGCGAAACGGCAGACAAGCTCCGCTTCCTCATGGACATATCCGCAGATCTGGCAGACCCAGCCCTTTTTCCCTTCAGTCTGCGGCTGCGGCTTCACGTGATCCAGATAATACGT
>CALCUV010000163.1 GCA_937906765.1 uncultured Prevotella sp. | reverse complement strand
GGCTGACGATATACCATCTCGTATGGCAGACCGAGCTCAAGACCGCAAGCACGAACCTCATCCTTGAAGAGCTGACGCAGTGGCTCTACCAACTCAAACTTCATATCCTCTGGAAGACCACCCACGTTGTGGTGTGACTTTACCATCTTTGCAGTCTTTGTACCGCTCTCTACGATATCCGGATAGATAGTACCCTGACCGAGGAAGTCGATACCTTCAAGCTTGCGCGCTTCTTCTTCGAATACACGGATAAATTCGCCACCGATAATCTTACGCTTCTGTTCGGGGTCTGCAACGTTTTCGAGCTTAGTGAGGAAGCGTTCTGTAGCATCAACATATACGAGGTTAGCGCAGAGCTGGTTGCGGAATACTTCTACAACATCTTCAGACTCGCCCTTACGCATAAGACCGTGGTTCACGTGTACGCAAACGAGGTTTTCACCAATAGCCTTGAGAAGGAGAGCTGCAACTACAGAACTATCCACACCACCAGAGAGGGCGAGGAGCACCTTCTTATCACCAACCTGACGGCGGATGAGTTCCACTTGGTCGGCAACGAAGTTCTTCATGTTCCAGTTTGCTTCAGCCTTACAAGTGTCAAACACGAAAGACTTCACAGCTGCCTTGATAGCTTCTTCGTCATTTTCAAATTGGGGAAGGTTTACAGCACAAGTTGCTTTTGCATGACCTGCAGCGATAATGGGAAGGCCTGCTTCGTAAATTTCAGGAAGAACGTCGATTTCTACACCGTCAATAACGTTGTTAGGACCTCCATTAATGATGATACCCTTAACGTTTGGCAACGCCTTGAGTTCAGCAGCAGTAATGTCATGGGGATAAATTTCGCTGTACACACCGAGTGCGCGAATTGCGCGGGCTACCACTGTATTTTCGTGGCTACCCAAGTCAAGAATGACAATCATGTCTTGTTTCATAAGGCTCTTGATAAAAATAGAGATATTTTTCTTGGCGCAAAAGTACAGATTTTCGTTTTTTCTACAAAAAGGAATAAAAAATTTTTTGAGGGTCGCGACCATATTTTTTTATAGAACGAAATCAATGGTGCACTCTTATGTGTAAAAAATGAAAAGTGGAGTATGAATTTAGAGTATTTTTGTAGGAATGGAGTGAGGATTTGTTGGAGTCTCACAACTAATTAGTATCTTTGCCACTATAATGGATTTTGGGCGGAACACGAATCTTATTTGTGGGGTGATTCTTTTAGAGAACACGAATCTCACTCTAAGAAATACATAAAATATTGATATTATAAATTATACACAATAAACATGGCAACAGTTGACGATAAGAAAATTATTTTCTCCATGGTAGGCTTGACTAAAACCATCAAGCAAACCAACAAGACGATTCTTAAGGACATTTATCTCAGTTTCTTCTACGGCGCAAAGATTGGTATCATCGGTTTGAACGGTGCTGGTAAATCTACACTTATGAAGATTATTGCTGGGTTGGATAATGATTATCAGGGCGAGGTAGTTTTCTCTCCCGGTTACTCTGTGGGTTATCTTCCCCAGGAACCTCAGTTGGATGATAAGAAGACGGTGAAGGAAATTGTGCAAGAAGGTGTGCAGCATATTGTTGATGCCCTTGCGGAATATGAAGAAATCAACCAGAAGTTCGGACTCCCCGAATACTACGAGGACGAGGATAAGATGAATGAACTTTTCACCCGTCAGGGAGAACTTCAGGATATTATCGATGCCACAGATGCGTGGAACTTAGACAGTCGCCTTGAACGCGCAATGGCAGCCCTTCGTTGCCCCGAGCCAGACCGCACTGCCGAAAACCTTTCGGGTGGAGAGCGTCGCCGTGTGGCACTCTGCCGTCTCTTGCTTCAGAAGCCCGACGTGTTGCTTCTCGACGAACCTACCAACCACTTGGACGCGGAAAGCATTGACTGGCTCGAACAACACTTGAACCAGTACGAGGGTACGGTAATTGCCGTTACCCACGACCGCTACTTCTTGGACGATGTGGCAGGTTGGATTCTCGAACTCGACCGTGGTGAAGGCATACCCTGGAAGGGCAACTACTCTTCATGGCTGGAGCAGAAGTCTAAGCGTATGGAGATGGAAGAAAAGGTGGCAAGCAAGCGCCGCAAGACTTTGGAACGCGAATTGGAGTGGGTGCGCATGGCGCCTAAGGCACGTCAGGCAAAGGGTAAGGCACGTTTGAACTCTTACGATAAACTCCTTGGCGAAGACCAGAAGGAAAAGGAACAGAAACTCGAAATCTTTATCCCCAATGGTCCTCGTTTGGGTAACAAGGTTATTGAAGCGCAACACGTTGCCAAGGCTTTTGGCACGAAGCAGTTGTTTAACGACCTCAACTTCATGCTCCCGCCCAACGGTATTATTGGTGTGATTGGTCCTAACGGAGCTGGTAAGACCACGCTCTTCCGCTTGATTATGGAACTCGAAAAGGCGGATTCCGGAACCTTTGAAGTGGGTGAAACGGTGAAGCTTTCTTACGTCGATCAGCAACATAAGGACATCGACCCCGCAAAGTCGGTGTACGAAGTGATTAGTGGCGGTTCGGAACTCATGCGTATGGGTGGCAGAGAAATTAACGCGCGTGCTTACCTCAGTCGCTTCAACTTCTCGGGCGCCGATCAGGAAAAGAAGTGTGGCGTACTCTCAGGCGGTGAACGCAACCGTTTGCACCTCGCCCTTGCATTGAAGCAGGAAGGTAACGTGCTCTTACTCGACGAACCGACCAACGATATTGACGTGAACACCCTCCGCGCACTTGAAGAAGGTCTTGAAGCCTTCGCTGGCTGTGCCGTAGTGATTAGTCACGACCGCTGGTTCCTCGACCGTATCTGCACACACATCCTTGCCTTTGAAGGTGATGGCAACGTGTTCTTCTTCGAAGGTTCTTACTCTGACTACGAAGTGAATAAGGCAAAGCGCCTCGGCATTGAAGAACCCAAGCGCATTCGTTATCGTAAGTTGGAAGAGTAATTTGATGAGGTTATGAGGTTATAAGGTCGCTTCGCTTTAAGGTTTTAAGACCGTGCGGGACTTCCCAACCTCAGACCTCATAACCTTAAAACCTCATAACCTCTTCCCTCACAACCTTAAAACCTAACCCCTCATATCCTCATAAACTATGAAAGGCATTGTTTTAGCCGGTGGTAGTGGCACACGTCTTTACCCCATTACAAAAGGTATCAGCAAACAGTTGATTCCCATCTTCGACAAACCGATGGTATATTACCCCATTTCGGTGTTAATGTTGGCTGGGATTCGCGAAATTCTCATCATATCCACCCCTCAAGACCTTCCCGGATTCAAACGTCTGCTTGGCGACGGTTCGGATTACGGCGTAGAGTTTTCGTATGCCGAACAACCTTCACCCGATGGTCTTGCACAGGCATTTATTATTGGTGAAGAATTTATCGGAAATGATGCTGCATGCCTGGTGTTAGGCGACAACATTTTCCACGGTAGCAACCTGCGCCACATGCTTCGCACAGCCGTTGAAACTGCTGAGCAAGAAGCTAAGGCAACGGTCTTTGGTTATCGCGTAAACGACCCCGAACGCTATGGGGTAGTTGAATTTGACGCTGATGGTAATGCAAAAAGCATTGAGGAAAAACCTTTGCAACCCAAGTCGGATTATGCCGTCGTAGGACTTTACTTCTATCCCAACAAGGTAGTTGAAATTGCAAAAAGCATTAAACCTTCAGCGCGTGGCGAACTTGAAATCACTACCGTTAACCAATCATTCCTTGATGATGGTGAGTTGATGGTACAGACGCTTGGCAGAGGTTTTGCATGGTTGGACACAGGTACGCATGACAGTCTTTCTGAGGCATCTACATTTATTGAAGTTATCGAAAAGCGTACAGGCCTTAAGGTTGCTTGCCTTGAAGGCATTGCTTACGAACAAGGGTGGATTTCCAAGGAAAAGATAGCCGAATTGGCCAAACCCATGATTAAAAATCAGTATGGTCAATACTTGATGAAGTTAATAGAAAAGGATTAGCAGATGCACTCCCTTCTTCGCATATTGCTCACGTCCCTTCTGCTAATGGTTTCTGCGAAGAATCTGTTAGCAGAAGGACGTCTTGCATGGCTTCCTGAATATTTTCACCGTGTCACAAGCATCACGGAGATTGTTGACGGCAGTTATTATTTAATTGCAGGAACCAGTCAGCGCGATGGACACGTGATGATGAGCGGAGAAGTGGTAAACCTAAAACTTTTGGGCGTCACAATGACTCAAGAAGAGCAGATTCTTTGTAACAACGAATTGCTTGTGTGGCAACTGCATCGAACGGGGAATGACATTATCGTTCGCGTGGCTCATTCAGGGAAATATGTATATGCTCCGCTGAGCAACAAACCGGAGGTGGAACTTCATTCCAGTCGTTACACAACGTGGACTTTGCAAGAAAAGGAAGATGGTTTCGTTTTGAAACATCCCGCTGAGTCCTATCGTTACTTGCATACCTCTTATTCCACAAATACCACGAATTCCAATCCGTTTGGTAACTATTTTTATACCGACGGCACCGTAGAAACCAACGTACTCTACTTTTACAAATTAGACGCTCAGTACGAAGCCCCTACGGATAACGCGATAACGTATTTGCAAGATGGCGAAAAAGCGCCCGTGTATGGCAATTTAATTGTGCAGAATGGGAAGTTGCTCTACCCCTCGGTCTTGTTGGACGCACAACCTTTTACCCCCGACCAACCATTTACCATTGAGGAAGGACAATTAACCTATTCCCGCACCCTTCAAGATGAGAATTGGGAAAATAAATTAATATTTAATAGTACAAAAGCTAAAGAACAACAATAATTATAAAAGATTGGAAGAATTAAATATGGAAAAGACAAAAGTAATTGTTCTTCTTACTTGC
>CALCUV010000162.1 GCA_937906765.1 uncultured Prevotella sp. | reverse complement strand
ACTTGCATGTGTTAAGCCTGTAGCTAGCGTTCATCCTGAGCCAGGATCAAACTCTTCATTGTAATATAATAAATTTGTTTAATATCTGTTTTGCTCAAGACATCCTTCCTTATCATAAAGAATTAAACGGTACAAATAACATCTAATGTTACCCAAACTAATTTGCTACCTAAGTTGCAATGTTTGTTTCTTGTACTTCTCTACAAAAAGTTTATGAAAATCTTTCAAAGATCGTTTTTAATTGCCGTCTCGTTTTTGAGTGAGTCAGCGAGTGCAAAAGTACGGCGGGATTTTGGATTGAACAAGAAAATCTAAATATTTTTTCACAAAAAAGTTATTTTTCTTTCGATGGGGAGTTTTAAACCTTTATTTTGTCGCTATGAGATTACAAAATCACAGGTTAACTCCAAAAACAACGCCACGACAATGTCGCGGCGAAGAGAACCCAAATCATGGAAATTACAAGACAATATCCGTGTTAACAAATTTACATTTACGAGCAAAAGTTAATGGTGACCACATTCATGGTGATCACACCCTACTCCACTATCCAAAATAAAACCTGTAAGATAACCTTTGACTACGGCATTCACATCTCCACTGCATCCACGAATGACTTTTATGCCCTCAGCAGACAATTTCTGAAAGGCACCTTCACCCATACTTCCCGCCAGCATTACTTCTACTCCCATTTGGCGAAGTTCGGCAGCAACACCAGACTTACAACCGCATCCTTGAGGGGAAGGATGTTCGACTACATCAACAATCTGCTTGTTATCTATATTATATATTGTGTAATGGTCGCAATGACCAAAGTGGTTGTCCACGCAACCGTCTTTTGTAGGGACTGCTATTTTCATATCTACATTTAATATTAAAATTAATTACTAAACAATAACGGAGGAAGACAACAGTCACCTCCGTTATTACATATATTTTCTGAAAGGTTTACAATTTTTATAAATAAGAAAGGACATACACACCTTACACCACCTCGCAAGCAACCGTTGCTCGGAAAATCTCGCGAGCACGCTGTAGGCGCTCTTGCGAAAGAGGCGCCACACCTTCGAGGGGATATTTCATTCCGAGTTCTTCGTACTTGTAAGTACCCATTATGTGGTAAGGCAGGAGTTCTACGCGCTCCACCACACTAAACTGCTTCACATAATTCGCCACTTGTTGCAAATGCGCATCATCGTCATTCACTCCGGGGACAATAACGTGACGCACCCAAGTTGTCTTGCCTATTTCCTGAAGATACTCCATGAAGGCGGCATTATTTTTGCGTAGCACGCCCGTCAGGACGGGATGTAATTCATCATCAGTGGTTTTTACATCAAGCATCACGAGGTCCGCTTCTTGCACAGCACGCTTTGCGGCGTCCGTAAATACCACACCTGAAGTGTCAAGCGCAGTATGGAAACCTGATTCGCGACAAAGGCGAAAGAAAGCCTCAACGAAAGGCGCCTGCATCAGCGGTTCGCCACCCGTACAAGTTACCCCACCCGACTTGATGAAGTTTTTATAACGCTTCACTTCAACCAAGAGTTCTTCTGGCGTAAGTTCATACTGACACTTACGTTGCGGGTCCCACGTATCTGGGTTGTGGCAATACTGACAACGCATTGGACAACCTTGAAGAAATGCAATAAAGCGAATTCCAGGACCATCAACAGTCCCGAAACTTTCTATGGAATGAATTCTGCCAATCATAAAAAAAGGGGAAAGAGGAAAGGGGAAAAGGGGAAGGGAGAAATAGTTTGTGCAAACTGTCTTACTCACCCGCATCCCTTGATATAGGGACAGATAGCGCCCTAACCGAAGGACTCCATGCGACTATAAGTCAACTCTCCTAAAAGTTCTAACTACCGAGTTCTGCTCTGATTGCCTGCAATTCTGCTTTGATGGCTTGCAGACGGTCAATTACTTCCGAAGCATTGCCTACGCCCTCCTTGTTTTTCTTAAGCAAGTCGCGCGCAGCAGAAATTTTAAGCCCACGCACCTTAACGAGGTTGTAGATAATGCGAATTTGCTCAATATCTTCCTTGGTGTATTGACGCACATTTCGCCCCGACTTTTTTGGGGCAATCTGCGGGAACTCCTTTTCCCAAAAGCGCAACAAGGTTTCAGCAACGTCAAATTCCGCTGCCACTTCACTGATGGAGTAATAGAGTTTGAGTTCCTTATTGGGATTGTATGCCATAAATCAATTGAATATTGAGGTTTGTTGCAAAGGTAGCAAAAAAGGTTGAGATGCGTTTTATGTAATAATAAAAAAATCCCGCAGCATAATTTCTGCGGGAGGTTTACTCTATAAAGGGTTGTTTAGAATTCATCATTAGCATAGAGGAAGGGGAATATCACGTTGTCCCATTCCAAGATTTCCTCGGGTTTGAAGAAGCGCTTGAGTTCAGCTTCTGCCGTTTCAGGACCGTCACTTGCGTGCACAATATTTTCCTGGAAACTTACGCAATAAGAACCACGGATTGTGCCAGGCGCAGCATTACGTCCGTTTGTAGGACCAGCAAGAGCGCGAACGGCAGCAATAGCATCCACACCTTCAAGAGCAAGCGCCACAACGGGAGCCGTCATCATCGCATCCTTCACGCGCTGGAAGAAAGGCTTTTCGCTAAGGTGTGCATAGTGTTCAGAGAGCAACTCATCTGTGAGCCACATCATCTTCATCGCACAAATCTTCAAACCTTTCTTTTCGAAGATAGAAGTAATTTCACCAATCAATCCGCGCTGCACAGTGCAGGGTTTCAAAAGTACGAGGGTCTTTTCAATAGCCATAGTCAGTTAGATTTTAAGTAGATAATAGATTTGACGTCAAAGGTACACCTTTTTGTATTATACGGCAAGAGATAAAGAAATTATTTAACGAAAGTTAAAGAAAAGAGTACATAAAGAACCTTTTGGACAGCTCCACACCGTTAAAAGTTGCCACCATTGCTTTAAAACGAAAAATTATCTCTGACTTAGTTAAAACTATAAGTGAGTTAATTTTTCCTAAGTCAGAGATAATTTTCACAATAAGAACTATGCGTTTGTAATTACGGCAATAGCTTCTTCGATAGTGCACTTTGTTTGTTCGCCAGTCACCATGTTTTTAAGCGCAATGGTGCCTTCCGCCATTTCAGTTTCACCCACGAGCGCCACAAAGGGCACTTGTTGCTGGTTGGCGTAACTCATTTGCTTCTTCATCTTTACGGCGTCGGGATATACCTCTGTGGGAATGCCCGCACGGCGTGCTGCTGCCGCAAGACGGAGACAATATTTTGCTTCTGCTTCGCCAAAGTTGATGAAGAGGAGTGTCGCACCAGTGGCTGTTTCTGCGGGGTAAAGTTCTAACTGATTGAGCACGTCGTAAATGCGGTCTGCACCAAAGGAAATGCCCACACCCGAAAGACCGGGAAGGCCGAAGATGCCCGTAAGATTGTCATAGCGACCACCGCCCGTAATAGAACCAATTTGAACATCGAGTGCCTTCACTTCAAAAATGCAACCCGTGTAATAGTTCAAGCCACGCGCAAGCGTAAGGTCAAGTTCGATAGCATTCTTCAAGTCGCTCTGCTTCAAAGCTTCGAGCACGAACGCCACTTCTTCCACACCCTTCACCCCAACTTCGCTTGCGGCAAGCACCTGACGCATGGTGTCGAGTTTATCTTCGTTCGAACCTTCAAGAAGAATGATGGGCTGGAGTTTTTCCACCTGTTCCGCAGAAAGACCTCCCTCAAGAAGTTCCTTATTTACATTCTCCAAACCAATCTTATCCAACTTGTCAATCGCCACCGTGATGTCCACAATGCGGTCTGCCGCACCGATAATCTCAGCAATACCTGTGAGGAGTTTACGATTGTTAATCTTGATGCACACACGGATTCCGAAGCGACTGAACACTTCATCGACAATCTGCATCAACTCCACCTCGTTGAGGAGCGAGTCAGACCCCACCACGTCAGCGTCACACTGGTAAAACTCACGGTAACGCCCCTTCTGCGGACGGTCAGCGCGCCAAACGGGTTGGATTTGGTAGCGCTTAAAAGGCATTTGGAGTTCCTCACGATGCTGAACGACATAACGCGCAAAGGGGACGGTGAGGTCATAACGCAAACCCTTTTCGCAAAAACGCGAAGCGAGTTGCGCAGCAGTGCGTTCATCGTAATCAGTCGTGGGTACGGCATTCTTAAAATCGCCCGAATTCAAAATCTTGAAGAGCAATTTATCGCCTTCTTCGCCATACTTACCCATAAGCGTGGAGAGGTTTTCCATCGCAGGGGTTTCAATCTGACGGAAACCGTAAAGGGCATATACATCACGGATCGTGTTGAAAATATAATTGCGCTTCGCCATTTCAACGAAGCCAAAGTCTCGTGTACCTTTAGGTATAGATGGTTTCTGTGCCATATATATTGAACTTATTTTTATTAATCTGTGCAAAGGTAGTTATTTTTATGAAAAGGAGAAAGGAAAAAGGAGAAAGGAGAAAGTTGCTGGGCGATAAAGCCCCGCATAGTCTTTCTCCTTTCTCATTTCTGTTTTCTCATTTTCAATTTCTATTCCTCCAAATAATAATTCACCGAGGTCACAACGCGCACATTCTTAATATGCGGTGTGTACATATCGCGGTCATTAATGGAGAAGACGCCCTGATGCGCCGTTTGGATTTTGCCCAGTTTGCTCTCCGAATCGGCGGCAAACTTTTCGGCAGCCTCACGAGCGTTGCGCGTGGCCTCTTCAATCATTGCGGGCTTAATCTTATTGAGACTCGTAAACTCATACTGAATACTCGTGCCATAATCTCCCGCAGAAATGGCGATACCCTCCTTTAGCAACTCACCAACTTGAGTTAACAACTGACGCACCAAGTCAACCTGATTTGTCGCTACGGTTATCACCGAAGTCACCATATAACGGTCGCCATCATAAGTAGATACATAACGCTCAGCATGCTTGTCCACAATCTGAAGATTGGATTCGCTAATCTCTTCTTTCTTAATGCCATGCTTCATCAAGAAAGCGGCGATTCCTTCATTAGCACGCTTGACATCGGCATAAATTGTGGAGAGATTATTCCCCGTTGTTTTATACACAACTGGCCAAATCACATGGTCAGCCGCCACTTCGCGCTCCGACAAACCGCGAACTTGCACAATGCGGTCTTCTGTACCAATTTTATTCAGACCTTTGCTAACAAACACGCCTGTAATTACGAGGGCAACGGCAATAATAAGTGCCTCAATTCTAAATGTTTTCATCGCGGAAAAATCTTTTCATTTCTATTCCTAATCACAAAGTTACGCATTCCTTTTTGCCCCAACAAACATTGTGTGTTAAAAACATCGCAACATCACACAAAGGAAGGATTCAGCGAATAAAACCTAAAGACAACGCTTTGCTTTTATAATAAATGTGTAAATTTGCCGTTTAGATTAGGAATAGCGTACGACTAACAACGGACAGATTACTATCTCTTTGGCAAAGAGGAAGAAAAACAACACTCCTCCCACCCCGAAAGATAAAAGGATGGAAGATTTATAATAAATTCTTCTCGCTTGCAATCTGCACCCCCTCACCGCTATGCGGTCCCCGCCCTCTATAAACAGGGGGAGAGCACCATCCGGAAGGTTCTCAAAACCTCATAACCTAAAGACCTCATAACCTAAAAGAAATGATTGAATACATCCGCGGAATAATTGATGAACTGACTCCAACCGAAGCGGTTTTGGAGGCGAATGGTGTGGGATATAAGTTAGCCATTTCACTCAACACCTATAGCGCACTTCAAGGCAAGAATGAAGCACGACTCTATGCCTACGAGTCAATCCGCGAAGATGCCTACCAACTGTTCGGATTTGCCACAAAGCGCGAACGCGAAATCTTCGAACTCCTCATCTCTATCTCTGGGGTGGGCGGACAAACCGCACGCACCATCCTTTCTGCCTACTCTCCCGCAGAACTTGCCAACATCATCAGCAATGAGCAAGCAAACATGCTGAAGAGTGTGAAAGGCATTGGGCCGAAAGCCGCACAACGCATTATTGTTGAGTTGAAGGATAAGATTTCAATCGACATGACCGCGGGAGGACAACAGACAACGGTAAACGCTCAACAGTCTATCGACAACGAAGTAGTGAAAGAAGCCGTTGCGGCTCTCACCATGCTCGGTTTCTCTCCTGCACCTACGCAAAAGGTAGTGCTCCAACTCGTTAAGGAAACTCCCTCGCTCAGCGTAGAGCAGATTATCAAGCAGGCGCTGAAAATGCTTTAATAGAGTATAACTGACAGAGTACAGAGTACAATAGATAGAATATAAAGTGCAGAGTACAACTATCATTCGGTTGGATACTACTTCCTACTAACGACTCCTACTCATTCCTCCTCACCGCAAAGGCTGTCCATACCCCAATAACAGGAAAAGAGAACCATCTGGACGGCAGTTGTACTCTGTACTCTGCACTCTGTACTCTAAATATATCTCCTTTCTCATTTCCAAGAATGCACATTTCTCCCCACATAAAGCACCTATGCCTTGCCTTAGGTTGCATCATAACTCTGTCGGTTGCGGCAGGGCCTTTTGTGCGTGGTGTGCAGACAGAGAAGTCGAGAGTTGTTAAGGAAGAAGAAGACACCATTCCCAAGTCACGCTATTCCGTAAGCAAGACTTCCGTGCAAAACATGGAAGACGAAACGCACGCAGCCGACCTCAAGACGCCTGAGAATCTTAAGACCGAAGTGCATTACGACGAAGCCTCGGGCACTTATCGTTATGGCACAAAATTAGGAGAAGAATGGTTGGAAGCGCCCTTCTTCATGTCGGGCGAAGAATATGCACGCTGGCAATCTGCCCGTATTTTAAGCAAATTTTATAAGGACAAAAACAAAAAACTCTACGAAGAAAAAGGACGCGAGAAGTTTGACTTCACCGACATGCAGTTTAACCTCGGTCCGTTGGAGAAAATATTTGGTCCTGGTGGTGTGCGCATCAAGACGCAAGGTTCGGCAGAACTGAAGATTGGCGCCAATATGCGCAACGTTGATAATCCCTCGCTTTCGGAAGAGAATCGCAAGGTGTTTGCTTTTGACTTCAACGAGAAAATCAACCTTAACCTCAATGGTAAGGTGGGCGACAAGGTGAACATGGACTTCAACTACAACTCCGATGCGACATTCACCTTTGACACTCAGAATCTGAAGTTGCGCTACGAGGGTAAGGAGGACGAAATTATCAAACTCATCGAAGCGGGTAACGTAAGTCTCCCCACCAATTCCTCACTCATCCGCGGCGCCACCTCCCTCTTCGGGGTGCGTGCCGACTTGCAATTTGGTAAGTTGAAACTCCAGACGGTGATTTCGCAAAAGAAGTCTTCAACAACTTCCGTGAATTCACAGGGAGGCACACAACTCACCGACTTTGAAATCGACGTCAACAACTACGACGAGAATCGCCACTTCTTCCTTGCCCACTACTTCCGCAATCGTTATGATGACAACATGCGCAACTTGCCAAACATCATGAGCGGTGTGAATATTAATCGCATTGAAGTGTGGGTTACGAACAAATCTGCGGCAACCACCAACACACGAGACATCGTTGCCTTCACCGATATGGCAGAAGCCGATGTTTACAACCCACAGTTGTGGACACGTAGTGGTTCTACAAACCCCACAAATACATCAAACACTCTTTACTCGTGGTTGACCACTGATGCTCTCGGCGCTCGTGACGTTACGCTCACCACTCCCTTGCTTGATGCTGCGGGATTGGTAGGCGGTGAAGACTACGAAAAGTTGGAGAACGCCAAATTGCTTTCCTCTTCTGAATATCGCGTCAACGAAGCCCTTGGTTACATTTCATTGCGCACCGCGCTCCAACCCGACCAAGTGTTGGCCGTTGCTTTTGAATACACCTACAACGGACAGATTTACCAGGTCGGAGAATTTGCTACCGACATCCGCGAAACCAATAAAGCGCTCTTCGTCAAAACCCTTAAGAACACGGCCAACACGCCACAGATGCTCAACTGGGACTTGATGATGAAGAACGTCTATTCGCTTGGTGCCACCTCGGTAAAGAAGGAAAAGTTCCGCCTTGACGTGAAGTATTTGAGCGACACTACGGGTGTTTACCTCACTTTGAAGGACAAGCGTTTGTTACAACTCCTCGGTCTTGACCGCTTAGACAACAACAACCGCAAGAACCCCAATGCCTACTTTGACTTCGTTGAGGGTTACACCATTGAAGCTTCTTCAGGGCGCATTTTCTTCCCCGTCGTAGAACCCTTCGGCAGTTACTTACGTCAAGTTATTGGCGACGATGCAATTGCTGACCGCTATGTGTTCCAAGAACTCTACGACTCTACTAAAACCGTTGCCAAACAAATTGCTGAGAAGGATAAATTCATCCTTGCGGGTAAGTACAGCGCTACGAAGTCGGGCGAAATCTCGCTCGGCGCTTACAATGTGCCCGAAGGTTCTGTGGTTGTTACTGCCAACGGTATGACACTCACAGAAGGTGTGGACTATACCGTGGATTATAGTGGCGGAGTTGTTACCATCATCAACCAAAGTTTGCTGGATGCAGGCACAAATATTAATGTGTCGCTCGAAAGTAACACCCACTATGGCATGCAACGCAAGACGATGTTTGGGGTGAATTTCCAATACGACTTCTCTCGCGACTTCCAATTTGGCGGTACGTTCCTCCACTTAGGCGAAAAACCCTTGACAACTAAGGTTCCCATGGGGAGCGAACCCTTGAACAACACCCTTTGGGGCGTCAACTTTGCATGGAAAAAAGAAAGTCAGTGGCTCACCGACATGCTCGACCGCTTGCCCCTCTTAAGTTGTTCTGCACCTTCTTCCATCAACATCACGGGAGAGTATGCCCAACTCATTGCTGGCGCAAATTCTGACGCCCAAGGCAATGCGTCTTATATTGATGATTTTGAAGACACCAAGGGTGAAATAGACGTGTCCACTCCTTCGGAATGGATGCTCTCCAGCGTACCCTCACTTTTCCCCGAAAGTCAATATCTTGACGATGTGCGTTCGGGTTACAATCGTGCACGCCTTGCGTGGTATTACGTTGACCCACTCTTCACGCGCCGTTCTTCCTCACTCACTCCAGGACATATCAAGGGCGACCTCGTGCAACTCTCCGACCCCGACGTGCGTGAGATTTATCAATCAGAACTTTTCCCCAACAAGTCTATAAATTATAAGGAGTCGGCAACACTTAACGTGCTCAACTTGGCATTCTACCCCAATGAGCGCGGACCTTACAACCTCGACCCCAACCTTGACCGCGACGGTCACCTCTCTGCCCCCCGCACACGTTGGGGAGGCATGATGCGTCGTATCGATAACTCTGACTTTGAAGCAGCCAACATCGAGTACATCGAATTCTGGATGATGGACCCCTTCATCAAGTCTCGTGAAAACGGCGTGGACTGCTCGGGCGACCTTTATTTCAACCTCGGTGAAGTATCTGAAGACGTGCTCCACGACGGCAAGAAATTCACTGAAAGTAGTATGCCTACGGATGGTTCTGCAAGTTACTTAGAAACAACTTGGGGACGTGTGCCTACGGCAAATAGTGTTACCTATGCCTTCAACGCTTCGGGAAATACGCGCCACCTTCAAGACGTGGGTTACAACGGTCTCACCTCGGAAGAAGAGCGTGAATGGGGAGTTTATCGCGATTATCTCCAACAGATTCAGAGTCGTGTGCGCCCCGAAGTTTATGATTCTATTTTGAGTTCTCCTTCTGGCGACAAGTACCATTACTTCCGTGGTTCGGATTTTGACGCTGTGCAGATGAGCATTAAGGACCGTTACAAGTGGATTAACAACCCTAACGGCAACTCTGTGGCTACCGACCAGTCGCCCGAATCTTACAGCACTACATATAAGACCACACCCGACGTTGAAGACATTAACCAAGACTACACCCTCAACGAATACGAGAAGTACTACCAATATCGTGTGCGCATCGAACCCTCACAGATGCAGGTAGGTCAGAACTACATTGTTGACAAACGTGTAGCATCCGTAAAAATGCGTGACGGAGTGACGCGTGAAGTGGCATGGTATCAGTTCCGCATCCCCCTTTCTGAATACGAAAAGCGACAGGGCAACATTTCCGACTTCTCCAGCATCCGCTTCATGCGCATGTTCATGACTGGGTTTGAAAATCCCGTCGTGCTACGCTTTGCTACGCTCAACCTCGTTCGTGGGGATTGGCGTGTGTATGAACAAGCGCTCTATGCCGGAAAGTCTCCCGACGCTAGTGGCACACTTGCCGTTTCTGCCGTTAACTTTGAAGAAAACAACGAGAAGACACCCGTCAATTACGTTCTTCCTCCTGGCATCTCCCGCGTCATTGACCCCGGTCAGGAACAACTCCTTCAGAACAACGAACAGTCGTTGGCCATGACCGTTGAGAATCTTGCCACAGGCGATGCTCGTGCCGTATATAAAAATACGACACTCGACCTCCGTCGTTACCGCCACCTTCAGATGTTCACTCACGCCAATGCGTTGATTGGTGATGAAGCATTGCAAAATGGTGACGTCAGTCTTTTCGTACGTCTCGGTTCGGACTACAAGAACAACTTCTACGAATACGAAATTCCCCTTACCGTTACCCCCGCTGGTGTCTATTCATCGTCAACTCAAGGTCGCGAAGCCGTTTGGCCTGCAGCCAATATGCTTGACATAGACCTTAGTGTGCTCACCAATGCAAAGCGCAATCGCAACCGCAATCGTGCTACGGGATTGGCAAGTTATTCGGAACTCTATTCGGAATACGATGCCAACAATCCTAACAATAAGGTGAGCGTTATGGGTAATCCCTCACTCGGCGAAGTGCGCACCGTGATGATTGGTGTGCGCAACAATTCGCGCAGTGTGAAGAGCGTAGAAGTGTGGGCTAACGAACTCCGCCTCCAACAATACAGCAACGAAGGCGGTTGGGCTGCACGCGGAACGGTAAACCTCCAACTCTCCGACGTTGCTACAGTCAATGCCATGGGACACATCGAAACCGTTGGTTTTGGTGGGTTGGAAGAAACCGTAGCACAGCGCCGTGACGATGACTTTAAGGAATACAGCGTAACAACCAACGTTCAGTTAGGGCGCCTCCTTCCTGAGAAAGCAAAACTCACCGCACCGCTTTATTATAGTTACAGCAAGCAGGTGACTTCGCCCAAGTACAATCCGCTTGACACCGACATGACCATGGATGATGCACTTGACGGAGCAACACCCGCCGAGCGCGACTCCATCCGCAATATTGCTGAGCGGGTAGTTGAAACTACGAACTTCTCCATCTCAGGTCTCCGTTTCAACATCGCTACGAAGAGCACACCCATGCCTTACGACCCCGCAAACTTCTCTTTCTCCATAATCAGGCGTTCACCTGCAACCTCGCGGGATGAGTTATTCGCCCCCATCAGCCCGAGCAGAATGACCTCAAACATGATGATG
>CALCUV010000161.1 GCA_937906765.1 uncultured Prevotella sp. | reverse complement strand
GTTAATCTTGATAGGGTGTTGCATAGTTATATAGTTAGATAAGTTTGTAGTGTACTAAATAAGTTTAAAGTGTCAACTTATTCAGTACACTACATTCGCGTTTTTCTATAGAAATACAAATGCGACACCAGTCTGTGTTGTGGATTATAGTAGAACCATCTTTATGGTCTAAAAGTATAACGCTCAGGGTATCCTTTCACATATTTCTTTCAGTGTGTGGTCTTATTTTCTTATATTTGCAAATGATAGCGAACGCTCGTGCGTCAAGGTTCTTAACTCATATTCAGTTTTCAAGAAATGTCTTTCTGGGATAAAATTATAAAGTCGATTAGTAGTGACGAACATTCTTCTGTTGTGCCAATGCCTCAAGAAACGTCTCGCTATGCGTTTGTTGATGTTGAGGTGGGCATGAAGGATAAGAAAATTCATGATATTGGCGCTTGGAGGTCAGACCGTGCGGTTTTCCATTCTGCCAATAAACGAGCACTTTTTGAGTTTTTGAAAGATGTGAAATATGTGTGTGGGCACAATATCATAAACCATGACGCAAAGTATCTTTTTGGAAATGATGTTCATGAATGGGTGTTGGTGGATACGCTATATGTCTCTCCGTTGTTATTCCCAGAAAAGCCTTATCACCGTTTGTTGAAGGATGACAAATTGGTGATTGAGCAGTTGAATAACCCCGTTAATGATTGCGAGAAGGCGCATGATTTGTTTATGGATGAAGTAGCTTGTTGGAGTGCTTTGTCCGAGGCGAAGAAGAAAATTTACGGTTCGCTATTACAGGGAAACCCAGAATTTGAGGGGTTCCTTAGGTATGTTTGTGCCCCAAGAGTTCAATCGGAAGAGGTTGTAAATGCCATTCGCGCGACGTTTAAGGGGAAAATTTGTGGAAATGCAGATCTCTCGTCTATCATCAGTCTTTATCCTTGTGAATTGGCTTATGCATTAGCATTGGTGGACACCATAAATCAGAATTCAATAACTCCATCATGGGTGCTCCATAATTACCCGAATGTTGAGAACGTAATCAAACTCTTAAGGCAGACAAATTGTGAGGGAGGCTGTGAATATTGTAATCAAGCACTTGACATTCACTACAATTTGCAACGCTATTTTGGTTACAATCAGTTTCGTACGTATGAGGGAGAACCCCTTCAAGAAAACTCCGTTCGTGCTGCAGTTGATGGTAAGTCATTGCTTGCAATATTCCCTACAGGTGGTGGAAAATCGCTCACGTTCCAATTGCCCGCCTTGATGGAAGGTGCAACTGTTCACGGACTTACAGTGGTGATATCTCCCTTGCAATCACTGATGAAAGACCAGGTGGATAACCTTGCTGAAAGGGGTATTACAGACGCTGTAACCATAAATGGGTTGCTTGACACGATTAGTCGCTCACTTGCAATCCAGCGCGTGTTAGAGGGTGATGCCTCTCTATTATACATAGCCCCCGAGATGCTTCGTTCAAAAACAATTGAACGAATACTTTTGGCGCGTCATGTGGTGCGCTTCGTGATTGACGAGGCGCACTGCTTCTCATCGTGGGGACAGGATTTTCGTGTGGACTATCTTTATATTGGAAAATTTATTCGTGAATATCAAAAGAAGAAACGCCTCATAAATCCCATTCCTGTTTCATGCTTTACAGCAACGGCGAAACAAAAGGTGGTGCAAGATATCTGTGATTATTTTAAGCAGACTCTTGACTTGGATCTTCAACTGTTTGCTTCTACGGCGTCACGTACAAACCTGCGCTATTCTGTAATTCATGCCGATACAGAAGATGATAAGTATGTGAAACTGCGTTCGTTGATAGCAGAATCTTCGTGTCCTACCATTGTTTATGTGTCAAGAACGAAACGCACACAGCAATTGGCAGAAAAGCTAACGCGTGATGGTTATAAGGCTCTGCCGTTTAATGGGAAAATGGAAGCTGATGAAAAGATTGCTAACCAAGAAGCCTTCATGTCAGACCAAGTGCGCATCATTGTTGCTACTTCGGCCTTTGGTATGGGGGTAGACAAGAAGGATGTTGGCCTGGTCGTTCACTTTGATATCTCGGATTCGTTGGAGAATTATGTGCAAGAGGCAGGTCGTGCTGGTCGTGACCCAGAACTTCAAGCGCGGTGTTTTGTGTTGTATAGTGATTCAGATTTGGATAAGCACTTTATCTTGCTGAACCAGACCAAGTTGAGCTTTAGCGAAATTCAACAAGTTTGGAAGGCAGTGAAGGATATGACTAAATCCCGTATGCGTGTGTGTTGCTCTGCCTTGGAGATTGCAAGAATGGCTGGTTGGGACGACTCCGTTTCTGATATTGAAACACGTGTGCGTACAGCACTTGCTACTTTGGAGCAGGCTTGTTATTTGGAACGTGGAAATAATGTACCTCAAGTTTTTGCCACGGGGATTACGGTGAAGAATGTTGATGAGGCCCGAAAGCGCATTACAGAGTCATTGCTTTTTGAAGATGGGGAAATAGAAAAGGCTGTGCGTATTATCAAGTCACTGATATCCCAAAAACATATTGCTAAATCGCAAGAAGACTTGGCTGAATCACGCGTGGACTATCTAGCAGATATTTTGGGTTTGAAGAAAGAGGAGGTGTTGTCTGTCGTAGAACGAATGCGAGAAGAGGGAATTTTGGCGGATACCAAGGATATTTCTGCTTACTTGAACGATGCCGAAGAATCTGAAAATAAGTCGAAACGCTTGTTGGAGCGATTTACAAAATTGGAGCGTTATATCCTAAATAAAATACCCGATGATGCGTTGCGAATTTCATGTAAGCAATTAAATGATAATGCACAAAATGAGGGTATCACCTCTGCAACAGAGAAGGATATACGCACCTTATTGTATTTCTTGACCGTTAAAGGGTATACAAAAAAGAAAGAAGACGCTGCTCATAATATAGAGATTGCCCGTCAAGCAGATTTAGAGACGATTATTAAACGTTTTGAAAAGCGTTTGGAAATCTGTCGTTTTACCGTAGATTGGTTGTTTAAACAGACCGTTCTCGCCACGAGTGAAGAAACTAAAGTAAAGGGCATTCAGTTCTCGGTTATCGAGTTGCTTAATGACATCAAAACTTATGGAAGTGATTTGTTGAATTCGTTGCGTGACGTACAACTTGATGAGGTAGAGGAAGCGTTGCTTTACCTCTCCAAAATTGGTGCCTTAAAGTTAGAAGGAGGTTTCCTCGTTTTATATAACGCAATGGATATTCGCCGACTTAAGGCTAATAGGTTGCGCTATAAGCAGGACGATTATCGAATGCTAAATGAATTTTACAAGCAAAAAATTCAGCAAGTACACATCGTTGGAGAGTATGCGAATCTTATGGTTAGAGATTACAATGCCGCTTTGCAGTATGTGCAGGATTATTTCCAAATGGATTATAAGCGCTTTGTGGCCAAATACTTCAAGGGGGAGCGCCTTCAAGAAATAGAAATTAATGTGACGCCCGATAAATACAAGCAACTCTTCGGTACTCTTTCCAACAAGCAGATGCAAATTATTTCCGACAAGGATTCTCGTTGTATTGTCGTTGCGGCGGGTCCAGGTAGTGGTAAGACAAGGGTTTTAGTTCACAAGTTAGCATCCTTACTTTTGCTTGAGGATGTAAAGCACGAACAATTGCTGATGCTTACTTTTTCACGAGCTGCTGCTACTGAATTTAAGCAGCGACTGATGGGGCTTATAGGGAATGCCGCTCACTTCGTAGAAATAAAAACCTTCCATTCTTATTGTTTTGATTTGCTGGGAAGAATTGGTAACCTGGATGACGTCAAAGGTGTCGTGTCACGCGCAGCGCAGTTGATAAACGATGGAGAGGTTGAACCTAATCGTATTGCAAAAACAGTGCTTGTTATTGATGAGGCGCAGGATATGAGTGCAGAAGAGTTTGCCTTGATTGATGCATTGATGAAGGCAAATGAAGAGATGCGTGTGATTGCTGTGGGTGACGATGATCAGAATATATTTGAGTTCCGTGGTTCCAACTCTCAATATATGAAGCAACTGCTTGACAAAACTAATGGGTTGTTCTATGAAATGACAGAGAACTATCGTAGTGCTCAACTGGTGGTAAAGTTTGCGAACGAGTTTGTTACAAAGGTAAATCGCAGAATGAAAATCACTCCAATTGCTTCAATGAGTCAAGATGAAGGAGTCGTTCGCGTTACGCGCCACGTCTCAACCTTGATGTACCAACCACTTGTAAAAGAATTGATGCAAAATCAAGGTGCGGGTTCTATGAGTGTGCTTACCCAGACGAATGAAGAAGCTGTGATTATGGTAGCACTCCTTCGTAAGCATGGGTTGACGGCAAAACTTATTCAGAGTATGGAGGGATTCCGTTTTTGGAACCTGGCAGAGGTGCGTCATTTTCTCAAGCATATAGAAATGAATACGCATACAGCACTCATTACCGATGAAGTTTGGGAAACAGCAAAATCCAGAACTTTTGCCGAGTATGCTAATTCTTCAAGTGTGTGCTATTTGCAACAGTGTATCCAACTCTTTGAAAGTACGAACAAAGCGAAATATCTGACCGATTTCAAGGAATTTGTATATGAGTCTTCTGCTGAAGACTTTTGCGATTTGCAAAATGCAGATGTTGTGGTATCAACCATCCATAAATCAAAGGGTATGGAGTTTGATGATGTGTATATGCTCATTACAGAACCACGGCATTTAACAGACGAGGCGTTACGCAGATATTACGTAGGTATAACGCGAGCGAAACGCCGTTTGTTTATACACACCAATAGCGACATGTTTGAAAACTTTGATGTCCAGAAACATGTGGATAGTAATCAGTATGAAATGCCCAATGAAATTGTGTTGCAACTTTCTCATCGGGATGTAAATTTGGGATTCTTCAAATCTCGTAAGAAGGAAGTTCTTTCCCTACGTGCTGGTCAGAAACTACGCTTTAACGACAACTACCTATACGACATAAAAGCGAACGTCCCTGTGTGCCAATTATCCCAAAAGATACAAGGTGAATTGACCCTCTGGAATGAAAAGGGTTACGCCGTTTCTGATGTAACCATCCGCTTTGTCGTAGCATGGCGTCCCAAGGATGCTCCCAAAGAAGAAAGAGAACATGCCGTCTTGCTGGTTGATTTAACTTTGACGAAGGATGCTGTCAATTAATATGACGGCGTGATAACAATAATTTTTATATTACATATTATAACGGGCAGAAATACGTACCATCAAAATAGTTAAGAATTATGATTGATAAATCTAAGTTAAAAACCGCCAAAGATTGGGTTGAGAAACTTGCTAATGGTATTAATCCATTAACATTAGAGCCTGTAAAAGAGGATGATATTATTAATAATGTCCATATTTCACGATGTCTATTTTTTGTTAGCGAAATGTTGGGCAAAGTAGAACCATCTGAGTCTGTATCAAGAAGAGGAAGGAGAACTTTTTGGATGACTACTAGAGAAGCTGAACAGATAAATGTTTTAGCTCCATGTGGAATTGCTCAATTTACAAAAACAGTTAACGAGCATATTCCTGCAGATATGAAACCTTTAACTGTATCTACAGTAATAAAATGGTTGCGTAATAATGGGTATTTGTATGAAGCAAATATAGATGAAAAGCATAAAACAAATCTTCCGACAGAAAAGGGTATCCAATTAGGTATTACCGTAAGGATTCAACAAACTCCTGAAGGTAAAGAGTTTCAAAGAGTCTATTACGACATCTCTGCTCAAAGAGTTATGCTAACTAACATAGAATCAATTGCAGTAATTAGGTAAATGGAAGAAAGGCACATAGAGTATTTGAGATATCATAATGAATATCGTTTTATGGGGTAGCCATCTCTTTTGCCAAAATAAGTGCTTTCTCCAAGTCGTTTATTACATC
>CALCUV010000160.1 GCA_937906765.1 uncultured Prevotella sp. | reverse complement strand
AGTGAAGTTGATAACCGATAACACTTCGACTATGAAACCAATGGCTATTACTGACACATATGTGACGCTCCTCGAAGAAACAATAAAACGTAATCCGTCGATTTGGCTATGGACTCATAACCGATGGAAACATAAAGTGAAAATGCCCAATGAATAAAGTAGCTGTTATAATTCTCAACTGGAATGGAGAAAAACTTTTGCGTGAGTATCTCCCAAGTGTTATCGAAACAACAGATGCCAGTATTGCCGATGTAATCGTAGCTGATAATGGCAGTACTGATGCATCGGTAGAGCTTTTGCGCAAGGAGTTCCCTCAAGTGAAACTGCTTGAATTTAGCGAAAACTATGGTTTTGCCGAGGGTTACAATCGCGCGCTCGCCGAGGTGGATTATCCCTACATGCTTTTGCTCAACTCCGACGTGGAAGTGAGCGAAGGTTGGTTGCGCCCCCTACTCGCTTACATGGAAGAGCATACTGACGTGGCGGCATGTCAACCTAAGTTGCTCAGCCAAAGCGAAAAGGAGTGTTTTGAATACGCCGGGGCGTCTGGAGGTTTCCTTGACCGATACGGCTATCCCTTCTGTCGCGGACGCATCTTCCAAGTGGTGGAAAAGGACAACGGTCAATACGATGACATTAAGGATGTGCTTTGGGCAACTGGCGCAGCCTTGTTGATACGTAAGGAAGATTGGGAACAATCAGGCGGACTCGACGGACGCTTCTTCGCTCACATGGAAGAGATTGACCTTTGCTGGCGCTTGCGAAGCAGAGGCCGACGTATTGTTTGCATCCCTCAGAGTGTGGCTTACCATGTAGGCGGAGGCACATTAGATCAAGGGAATCCGCGTAAGACCTTCCTGAACTTCCGCAATAACCTCTTGATGCTTTACAAAAACCTTCCCGAAGCAGAACTTCGCTCCGTGATGCGCATACGCCGCTTATTGGATTATATAGCAGCCTTTAAGTTCCTCGCAACTCTTGACTTCGCTAATTTCCGTGCCGTGCTTAAGGCCAGAAAGGAGTATCAGAAAATGCAACCTGACTTTGTGGCGCAACGTAAGGAAAACCTTGAAAAGGCAACTCGCTCCGTCATTCCTGAGCGCGTAAACTTCAGCATTTTGTGGCACTTCTACGCCAAAGGAATTAAAAAATTCAGTTCGCTGAAAAACTTATAAATCAGCAACTAAGACACAATCAAAATCAACTCACTTATAGTTTAAACTAACTCACTTATAGTTTAAACTAAGAGTAACTTAGTGAGCGCTAAAATAGATATAGTTTTTCAAGTAACTATAACCCACGTTTGGATGCGATAAAGTTTCCCCTCCAAACGCCATACCTCCCTCCCCTTCTAACTATGCCCCTTTACCTTATCCCCGTAACGCTTGGCGACACGCCTCACGAGCGCGTCTTGCCGGCATATAACAAAGAAATCATCTTAGGCATTCGCCACTTCATCGTTGAGGAGTTGCGCACTGCGCGACGCTTCTTGAAGCAAGTGGAGAAGTCGATTGACATTGATAGTCTTGAATTTTACCCCATGGGTAAGCATGCCGACGTAGCCTTGTTTTCCAGATATTTAGAGCCACTCCGCCGTGGCGAATCGGTAGGTGTGATTTCCGAAGCCGGATGTCCTGCCGTGGCAGACCCAGGTGCGGACATCGTAGCGATAGCGCAGCGCGAGGGTTTCCAAGTTGTGCCGCTCGTTGGTCCTTCCTCTATCCTCTTGGCGGTAATGGCGAGCGGTTTTAACGGACAAAGTTTTGCCTTCCACGGATATTTGCCCATTGATGGTTCAGAGCGTAGCAAGCGACTCAAACAATTGGAGCAGCGTTCGATGCATGAAAATCAAACACAACTCTTCATCGAAACGCCCTATCGCAATGCCAAACTCTTTGCCGACATTCTTTCGGCATGCGCTCCGCAAACGCGACTTTGCGTAGCAGCAGGAATCACAACAGAGCAAGAATACATCCGCTCCATGACACTTAAAGAGTGGAAACAGAAAGGGTTACCTGAACTTGGAAAAATTCCAGCAATATTCGCAATTTATGCAGGTGGGCGTCGATAACTGACGCCCATTATTTTTTAGGGCGAAACGCTTTGGGATTCAAACTCTTTTTCTTATATTTGCAGTAACGAGAATTCTCTATAATCAAACTCAAAAAAACTAGTATGGAACACTATTGGAACTTATACGCAGAACTCCCCACGTTGATGCAAATATTTTGGGGTTGCGCACTGATTAGCACGATCATCATGGTGATTCAATTCATCCTCTCACTTTGTGGCATGGGCGACGTAGATATGGACGTGGATATGAGTGCTGGAGACGGTCTTGATGCTGCCACAGGGATGGATCTCTTTTCTATAAAGAATGTCATTATATTCTTCGTTGGATTTGGATGGGCAGGAATCAGTTTTAGAGAAATCATTCCTCAAGATGGCCTTCTCATACTCGCCGCTCTTGTTTGTGGATGCTTCTTTGTTGCTTCGTTTATCATGATTTTTAAGCAGTTGATGAAGTTTGAAGGTAATGGTGCGGTGAACATGTCAGAAGCTGTTGGCAAAAAAGCAGAAGTTTACCTTCGCATTCCCGCAAAGCGCAACGGCAAGGGCAAAGTGCAGGTGAGCCTCAACGGAGTGGCGCGCGAATATGACGCAGTTACGAACGATGATGAGATGATTCCTTCCGGCAAAATTGTAGATATTATCGGCAGCACGGGAGGCGGTGCGTTGCTTGTAACTGCTCGTCTGTCATAACAAAGAAGAAAGAAACTTTAAATCACTAAATACTACTTGTTTATGGAAATTATTATTATCGGTGTCTTAATTGGCGTCTTCACAATCGTAGCGCTTTTAAATCGTTACCGTCGTTGTCCTTCCGACAAGATTCTCGTAATCTACGGTAACAAAGGTAAGGGTTCTGCCAAGTGTATCCATGGTGGCGGTGCGTTTGTTTGGCCCGTTATTGAGGACTATGCTTACCTCAGCCTTATTCCTATTTCAATCGATGCGAATCTTACAAACGCATTGAGCCGTCAGAACATCCGCGTTGACGTACCCAGCCGCTTTACAGTGGGTATCTCTACCGACCCTGACTATATGTTGGCTGCCGCAGAACGTCTTCTCGGTCTTTCTCCCACTCAGATTCAGGAATTGGCGCGTGATATTCTCTTCGGTCAGTTACGTTTGGTTATCGCAACCATGAGTATTGAAGAATTGAACAATGACCGCGACAAGTTCTTGGAACAGATTTCTGCTAACGTGGAAGTGGAATTGAAGAAAATCGGTCTTCGCCTCATCAACGTGAACGTTACCGACATCAAGGACGAATCTGGTTACATCGAAGCCCTTGGTCGTGAAGCTGCCGCAAGAGCTATTAACGAAGCAAAGGTACGTGTGGCTGAACAAGAAAAGGTGGGTGAAATCGGTAAGGCTGAAGCCGTGAGAGAAACTCGCGTTCGTACGGCAGAAGCTAACGCTCAGGCCGTAAAGGGTGAAAATGAAGCGAAGGTAGAAATCGCCAATTCTGAAGCATACCGCCGTGAGCGCGAAGCAGAAGCGCAACGCAAGGCCAGCGCTGCCGAAAAGGTGCAACAGGCTAAGGCCCTTGAAGAAGCGTATGCCGCTGAACGCGACGCCGAATTGGCACGTGCAGAACGCGAACGCAGTACGGAAACCGCAAACGTTATCGTGCCTCAAGAAATTGAAAAGCAGCGCCTTATCATTGCGGCAGAAGCAGAAGCAGAACAGAAGCGCGTAAACGCAAAGGGTGAAGCCGACGCTATCTATGCGAAGATGGAAGCAGAAGCTAAGGGTCTTTACGAAATCCTTACGAAGCAGGCTGCCGGTTATGACAAAATGGTGCAAGCAGCTGGCGGAGACGCCAACAAGGCTTATATGTTACTCTTGCTTGAAAAACTTCCCGAACTCGTTAAGACTCAGGTTGAAGCCGTTAAGGGTATCAACATCGACCACGTTACTGTTTGGGATAGCGGTCAGAGTGGCAACGGTGGCAAGGGTTCTACTGCAAACTTCGTTTCAGGACTCATGCAGAGCGTTCCTCCTCTTAACGAACTCTTTGATATGGCAGGTCTTAACCTTCCTGAGTATCTCGCTAAGAAAAAGCAGGAACCCGTTCAAGATGCTGAAGCAGTTGAAGTTAAGAAATAAACTTTCACACTCAAATATGTCAGAAGACTCCACTTGCAAATGCGGGATGGGGTCTTTTTTATGCCTTCTTTTGGAGTCTCAAACTCACAACAGCGTTTCTTCCAAACTCCCTCTGAAAACAACATCCCTTTAAAGAAAAACAATGCCTCAAATAAGAGATTGTAAGTACCCAAACTGTTTCTCCTAAGTACCCAAACTGTTTTTCCTACACCGCCAAGTTGTTTTTAAGCATAGAAATGCTGTAGAAATCTGCAACTTATTAAGTTCATGAGTTAAAGTTTCAAAAATATGTAGTAACTTTGCATGACAAATTAAATTCGCGTTACTATGAGCAATAACGAACATACGCTCCAGCAAATCGGACGTGCCCTTAAAAAAGTGGCACAAAAGTTCAAGATTGAACTTGAAAATCAGCCTTTAACCGACCTCCACTTGCAGGTAAACCCTGAGAGCGGCGAATTGCTCGTGTTTAATGACGAGGACGTGGAAATCACACGTTGCGTTGTTGAGGAATGGATTAACTTTAACGCAGAAAATTTCTACGATGTCGTTAAGCAACAATTACTCAAGGCGATTCAAGAGCACAAAGAGGAGATGGAAAACCTCTGCATCTTGAAACCCTACTCTTTTGTGCTTGTTGACGAAGACCACGAAACGATTTGCGACCTCTATCTCGTTGATGACGATACCATTGTGCTTGATGGCGAACTTATGGAGGGATTGAGCGACGACTTGGACTGTTTCTGGGAAGAACTTTCAAGCAGATAAACAATTGACACACACTATTCTATACATAACTAAAAAATAACACAACATACTATGTTTGATAGCCTTAGCGAAAGATTAGAAAGATCATTCAAGATACTTAAGGGTGAAGGAAAAATCACCGAAATCAACATTGCCGAAGCCCTCA
>CALCUV010000159.1 GCA_937906765.1 uncultured Prevotella sp. | reverse complement strand
TCTTCCTGAATGAGGAAACCCATACGCTCCTGACTTTCGTTGGCAATGATTTCCTTTGCCGAAAGTGTCTGGTCGCCGATGGGGAGATTCTTCATATCGATAACACCACCGCATTCTTCCACCAACTCTGAGAGACAGTTTACGTGACCTGCAGAACCGTGGTCGTGGATAGAAACAACGGGGTTTACATCTTCTTCACAGAGGGCACGCACCAAGTTGTTCGCACGCTTCTGCATTTCGGGGTTCGCACGCTGAACGGCATTGAGTTCGATACCTGAGCTGTAGCGACCTGTATCTACGGAAGAAACAGAACCACCTCCGAGACCGATGCGATAGTTATCACCACCGACAACAACAACCTTGTTACCCTTCTGAGGTGTACCCTTAAGGCAGTCGCGCTTTGTGCCATAACCCACACCACCTGCGAGCATAATCACCTTGTCATAGCCATACTTTTCACCATTTTCCTGGTGTTCGAAAGTAAGTACCGAACCCGTGATAAGGGGCTGACCAAACTTGTTACCAAAATCGCTTGCGCCGTTAGAAGCTTTAATCAAAATCTGTTCGGGAGTCTGATAGAGCCACTGACGTACGGGAAGAATGTCCTCCCAACTACGTCCGCCGTCCAAGCGGGGGTAAGAAGTCATGTAAACCGCCGTACCTGCGATAGGCCAAGAACCTACACCGCCACCCATACGGTCACGGATTTCACCGCCCGTACCTGTTGATGCACCGTTAAAGGGTTCTACAGTTGTGGGGAAGTTGTGCGTTTCAGCCTTCAACGAAATCACGGATTCAATATCCTTGATGACAAAGAAGTCAGAGGTAGAGTGGTCCTTGGGAGCGAATTGTTCCACAACAGGTCCCACTGAGAAGGCTACGTTATCCTTATAGGCAGAAATAATCTTGTGAGGATTTTCCTGTGTAGTCTTCTTAATCATCGCGAAGAGCGAAGAGGGCATTTCCTGACCGTCAATGATGAACGTACCACCGAAAATCTTGTGACGGCAGTGCTCAGAGTTCAACTGCGCAAAGCCGAAGACTTCAGAGTCAGTAAGTTTGCGATTGAGCTGTGCCTCAACGTTGTGGAGGTATTGGATTTCCTCGGGCGAGAGTGCGAGACCTTCCTGCTCGTTATACGCTTCGAGGTCGTCAATCTGCTGAATAGCCGCGGGCTGAAGGTTAATAGTGAAAATATCTTGGTTCAAACCCGTGTACATACGCTGAAGCATGGGGTCGTAATCCGCATCCTTGCTTGCAACGGGGAAATATTCTTCAATACGTGAGATACCCTGAAGGTTCATGTTCTGCGTAATTTCCACAGCATTCGTACTCCAAGGCGTAATCATTTCACGGCGGGGACCCACGAAGTAACCCTCAAGCGTTTCGCCCTCGAGAAGCGTAGCGTCGCCGTAAAGCCAGCAAAGTTCATTTACTTCATCCTGTGTGAGCTGGTGATTTACCTGAGTAGCAATCACACTCTGCTCCTTTGTCTTAAAAAACAAAATCATAATGTGGTAGGATAATGGTTTATATATTTCCTTGCAAAGATACATTTTTTAAGGAAAAGGGGAAAGGTTAGTGCTCAGAAAACGATGGCTTAACAGACATTTTTTTTACATTTTCAAATTCGAAGTAGAAAATAAATAAACTCCACCCATCATATTAAAAAATTATAACCCATAAACCATGCTTTTCTGAGGGTTATTTTGAAGTCTAAAACTATATGAAAATTAGGGAAAATTCTATTTCACTTAAGGCGCACAATGTCTTACTTTGTTTTCCTTAAGTTAAACATCATGCGCCCTAATTTAATTCCGCTTTCTCTACTTCATCACAAGGGGTAAACCTATACACTTCGGCATACATTTGTTGCACCCATGTTGTCACACTTTTCTTTAACTTTTCATCCGCAACGCCACCTTGATTTCCATACATCATTAAGTGCATCGGAAGACACGCATCCCCTGATCGGTAAGGCGGTTGGAAATAGGGTAAATCAAGTTTTTGAAATCCATTTTTCTCATAAAAAAGTTGGCGTGCCTTTTGTTGCATGTCAAATGGTATTTCTATTTCCAACAACAAAGGAGTTTTTACTATCTCTTTGATATATTGCAAAATGCGAGTTCCATATCCCTTACTGCGAAGTGAGGGAGAAACTGCAAAATGCTCGACATAACTAAACGATTGAAACGTCCAAAGCGTGAAGAATCCCACAAACACATCGCCCTCATACACGGCATAAACCTTAAAATTTTGATTGCCGTCGGCATATTGGCGTTGCAAGTCTAAATCTCGCCTTTCGGTTTCGGGAAAAGCGGTTATAAGTAGAGATTCTACTTGCTTATAAAGAGGAGAGACGGAAGTTATGGAAATAAAGTGCATGATTAAAATCTTTAAATGATTCACAATAATACCCCCTTCTCGCTAAAATTGGCGGGAAAGGGGTATGAAATATTTATAGCGTATATTCCACTAAATATAATTTTAGAAAGGATTAACTTCCTCACCTAAAATACTATTTACAAGGTGATTAGCCAACGAACTGGTGCCGATGCGGAAGAGGTTTTTGTCGATAAATTCTTGACCGAGAGTTTCACGCACGATGGTGTAATACATTATGGCATCTTCAACGGTCTTTATGCCACCAGCAGCCTTAAAACCTACCCAACGACCTGTCTGTGCCTTATATTCCTTAATGGCTTTACACATGACATATGCCGATTCGGGAGTGGCGGAAACGCTGATTTTTCCCGTAGAGGTTTTAATGAAATCCGCTCCTGCATACATGGCCATCACGGCTGCTTTTTTGATGTTTGCAGCAGTCTGAAGCGCACCCGTTTCTAAGATAACCTTTAAGGGCACTTCGCCACAAACGGCCTTGAGTTCTGAAATATCGTCGGAGCATGTTTCATAGTCACCACTGAGGAACGTACCTACGCTGAGCACCATGTCTATCTCCGTTGCGCCATCCTTAATTGCCAACGCTGTTTCGATAGTTTTGATTTCAAGGAAGGTTTGTGCTGAAGGAAAACCGCCACTTACGCAAGCAATTTCAGTAGCGTCCACCTCAAGACTTTCACTTACGATTTTCGCAAAGTTGGGATATACGCAAAGGGTTGCTAATGGGGGCAAATCTTGATGTTCATCGTAAAAGCGATTGACCTTTTCAGTAAATGCTAACACAGAGTCTTGTGAATCCGTCACTGTGAGCGTGGTGAGTTCTACACTGCGCAACAACTGCTTCTTGACTTCTTCCGTGTTATAAAGACCCTGCTTTTCTTCAAGCAGTTTCATTACTTCATGGTGCACACGCTCATCGTTGAGTTCAGCACAATGATAGGCTTCAAACATTTCTATGTAGTTGGACATAAGGGGATATTTTGAGGGGATAAGGGTTTGAGGAAATAAAGGTTAATTTTTCCGGATGGCGCTCTCCCCCTGTTTATAGGGGGAGGGG
>CALCUV010000158.1 GCA_937906765.1 uncultured Prevotella sp. | reverse complement strand
AATGAACCACCGCCTCTTATCCCTCGACACCCTCCGCGGGTTTGACATGCTCTTCATTATGGGGGGAGATGCCTTCTTTCTTTGCCTTGGAGCGCTCCTTCCGGGAACCATATTTGCTGATTTCGCTCAACAAATGGGGCATAAGGCTTGGGATGGTTTTGCGCTCTACGACCTAATCTTCCCGCTCTTTCTGTTTATCGCAGGCGTGTCGTTCCCCTTCTCTTTAGCAAAAAGCAGAAGTGTGGGCGAGTCGGAGCGGAAGACGATGCTTCGCATTTTGCGCCGTGGCTTGACGCTCGTGGTGCTCGGCATTGTATATAACGGTTTGCTGAGTTTCGATTTTGAAAATCTGCGTGTGGCGAGTGTGCTCGGCAGAATCGGACTCGCCTGGATGTTGGCGACATTTATATATATGCGTTGCTCACGCAGGGTAAGCGCAATCATAGCCTTGGCGATTTTGTTGGGATATTACGCCCTGCTCACCTTGGTCAGTGCGCCCGATGCTCCAGGTGCTTCTTCGCTTTCTATGGAGGGGAGCATCGTAGGGTATGTTGATAGGCTCTTACTCCCAGGAAAACTCCACTTGGGCATACACGACCCCGAGGGAATCCTTTCTACGCTCCCCGCCGTGGTAACGGCGCTCCTCGGAATCTTTACGGGGGACTTTATTCGCACGTTTCAGCGGTGGAATGGTCACAAAAAGGCGGCAGTCCTACTCGGTTCTGGTCTCGCACTTGTCGCTTTGGGTTACGCATGGGACATCTTGTTCCCCATAAACAAGAACTTGTGGAGCAGTTCTTTCGTCTGCGTGGCAGGAGGTTACTCCTTGGCGCTCTTCGCCGTGTTCTACTGGACGGTAGATGTGATGGAGTGGCGCAAGTGGACCTTCTTCTTCCGCGTAATCGGCTTAAATTCCATAACGATATACCTTGCGCAACACTTCTTGGACGTCTCAAAACCAATTAATACTATTTTTGGTGGCGCGCTCTCCCTCCTTCCTGAAAACATGTATGCCTTAGGTTATTGGGCATGCCACATCGCCCTCTGTTGGTTATTCCTTTACTTCCTTTACCGACAAAAAATCTTCTTGAAAGTTTGATTTCAAAGAACTATTTCAGATGCTTCAACCAATAAAATACATCTACAAAAACCTCCTTCCCATTGAGCGCGTCACGTTGCTCTACGGATTGTTTACCACCCTGCTTTTGTTCGTGTGGTGGGGCGAATTAAACCACCCCCTTCAGCAGTTGCAGGAGCGTGGGGCAATCTTCCTCGTAATGGTACTGCTCTTCGTGGCCCATCTTCGTAAACCCGTGGCATCGGTGCGCTTCTTGCGCAACCTTTTCCCCCTGGCGCTGATTTCTTATTGGTACCCCGACATCTATGAGTTTTGCTCGTTGTTGCCCAACCTTGACCCCGTCTTTGCGGGGGCCGACCAAGCGCTCTTTGGGTGCCAACCCTCGTTGGAATTTAGCCGAACCTTTGCTTCGGGATTCTGGAGCGAACTCTTCCACATGGGATATTTTGCTTACTATCCCATGATTTTCCTCACCGTACTCTTGACCCTGCTCATGGATAAGTCACGTTTTGAGGAATATGCCTTTATTGTGCTCACGGCTTTCTTGCTTTACTATTTGATTTATCTCTTTGTGCCCGTTGCAGGTCCACAATATTATTTCCAAGCTATCGGACAGGAAGCTGCAGAAGCAGGATATTTCCCTGAACTCGGCACTTATTTCCGCACACATCTTGAAATGCGCCCCTCACCTGGGCCTGACGGATTCTTCCGTTCCTGTGTGGAGGCCGCACAAGTAAGTGGTGAGCGCCCCCAAGCGGCTTTCCCCTCATCGCATGTCGGAGTGAGCACCGTGTTAATGATACTCCTCTTCCGCCTCCGCAAGTGGTTGTGCGTAGCAGTCTTCCCCTTCTACTTCTTCCTCTGTTGCGCCACGGTATATATCGAAGCGCACTATTTAGTTGACGTTATCGGCGGTCTTGTTTCGGCTGTGATTTTCTACTGGGTGGCGAAGAAACTTTTTGATAAGGCAAGGTAGGTACGCTTTGTTGTAACAGCGTTGCAACATACTGAACCCTCACCTCCTCAAAACCTTATAACCTCAAACCTCATAACCTCAAAACCTTAAACCTTATAACTTCTCCTTAAAACCTCAAAACTTTTTTATATGAAAAAAACTCTCCTCGCGCTCCTCTTTGCAGGAGCTCCCGTGCTTATGACAGCACAAACGGCTGCGGGTGGCATTTCTCCTGAAATGTTGGCGCAGATTCAGAGCAAGCAAGTGGCAACTGCTGAATTTGACAAGGCGCTTCGCAATGCGCTTTCGCAAAACAGCATTAACGAACTCGCTACGCCCCTTTACAACCCCGCGATTGGCGACACCTACTTCTCACACAAGGTGGAATCAAAGGGCATTACCGACCAGCAATCCTCAGGTCGTTGCTGGTTATTCACAGGTTTGAACGTGATGCGTGCTAAGGCGATTGCGAAGTTCAACCTTGGCAGTTTCCAGTTCTCACAGAGTTATTGCTTCTTCTGGGACCAGTTGGAAAAGTCAAACCTTTTCCTTCAGGCTGTGATTGACAATGCGAAGAAACCCATGGATGATAAACTCGTGGAGTGGCTCTTCCAGCACCCCCTCTCAGATGGTGGTCAGTTCACGGGCGTTCAAGACATTATCAGTAAGTATGGCGTAGTTCCCGCTGACGTAATGCCCGAAAGTTTTACGGCAAACAACACGTCGCGCATGGCAAGTATCATTTCCTTAAAGCTTCGCGAATACGGCCTTGCGCTTCGTGCGGCGGTTGAAAAGGGAGCGAAGAAGGCAGATTTGGAAAAGATGAAGACCGAACAGTTGGCTACGATTTACCACATCCTTTCCGTTTGCCTTGGAGAACCCGTTAAGGAATTTACTTGGACACGTAAGGACGCTTCAGGCAAACCCGTTGAAACGAAGAAGTACACTCCGCTCTCGTTCTACCAAGAGTTTGTGGGCGTTGACTTGAAGAATTCTTACGTCATGATTATGAATGACCCCACTCGCGAATACTATAAGACCTACACCATTGACATGGACCGCCATCAGTATGACGGTGACAACTGGACCTTTGTCAATGTCCCCATGAAGGATCTTAAGGACATGGCTATCGCTTCTATTAAGGACAGCACCATGATGTATTATTCTTGTGACGTAGGTAAGTTCTTGAATCAGAAGACGGGTATCCTCAGTTTGAGCAACTTTGACTACGAATCGCTCTTCGGCACCGACTTCCCCATGACTAAGGCCGACCGTATCCGCACCTTTGCTTCGGCTTCAAGTCACGCGATGACCTTGATGGCAGTTGACCTTGACGAAAATGGTAATCCTAAGAAGTGGATGGTAGAAAACTCTTGGGGTGCTTCAAGTGGTCACCACGGTCACCTCATTATGACTGACGAATGGTTTGATGAATACACCTTCCGTCTCGTAGTAGATAAGAAGTATGTACCTGCCAAGATTCTTGAACTCCTCAAGATGAAACCCATTCTCCTTCCCGCGTGGGACCCCCTCTTTAAGGGTGAAGAATAAGCAGTTGTTAACACCTTATAAGGCATAAACGGCAAACGAAATCCGTTTTCCGCATCACAGAATGAGGCGCCACACATCACGTGAGGCGCCTCGTTTTTTTGATGAATATTATGGGTTTTGTGGAGTGACTACTCCTGGATTTTGTTTAACTCTAATTTCATGTCTTGCAACTGAAGAATCATTCTGCTTTCCGTAAGACTCAAGATTTTCATCGTGTCGCTAAAATTCGTTTCCGAATCTTCAACGACACTTCTACCAGAAAGGATGAGCGTGTCTCCTCGCTGGAACCATGAATCAAAGTAAAGTGTAAGCAGGTTTATCGAACGGGCTCGACCATCCTGCAAGAGTTCCACCCCATGGTAATCAGCCGTAGAGATGTCACTCGTGATAAACCATCTCCCAATGGGAGTTATCTCCCGACGAGAAGCCGTCGGGGTGCTCCTACATCCCTGCAGTAGAGACGCTAGAACAAAAAGTAAAACTACCTTTTTCATAAAAGATAAATGAACGATGCGAATGTACGTGTTTTACACATTGTCAAAATATTTTCATGAAAAAAGTTTGGTGTTTTTACAAAACTTAACTATCTATGGCCTCTGAAGTTTTAGAATTGTAATGGCTACATTTCAGATTAAAGAAATAACATTTTTGTAACGCAGAAAAAACAGGCTGTTTTACTCCTCTACCGCTCCACCTATTATGCAGAATACAATAAGAAACTTTGTGCGAAATAAGTAAAATATCGGTTGCGCAAAGTTTCTTATTGTATTTGTTATTTCAGGTGTATGTGTTGCGAGGAGTAAAAACCTTTTTAGAAAGCTCATATTCTAAGGGTAAATGAGTATTTTGCCGTAGAGCGTAAACCAGAAAACGTAGTCGCAACCAAGTCTAATATTTTCCAAATTAGATTTTTATTCACTTTCTTTGTTTTCTTCTGCAACTCTTGTGAAATCCCATTTACTTGCTATCTTTGCATTTTAACAAACAATTAAAAATCAAACTATCTACATGAATACAAGTGATACACCTAACGGCAAGGAAGAAAAAAAGAAACCCAAATACAAACTGTTGGGCGAATCTGGGTTGGTAGAAGATGAAGAAGGCAACATCATCGACTGGGACTTCCTGAAGAAGTACACCGTCGGCTTCGACGCGAACAGCGAAAAGGCCCCCAACCTCAAGGAAGACGTCAACTTCTGCGATTACCTCGCCGGCAAGTACGACGGCATCGTGAAGGACGCC
>CALCUV010000157.1 GCA_937906765.1 uncultured Prevotella sp. | reverse complement strand
CTCACAAGTGCAACAGGTGCTTACTGGAGAGGTGACTCAACAAAGAAGATGCTTCAGCGTGTTTACGGAACGGCTTATACAAAGGCTGCTGACCTCGAAGAGCATCTTCTGAGAAACGATCCTTTGCATTGCCCACACTGAGCAGATGGGCACCGATGAAAATGCCCTTCTGTGCCCCATGATTGATGCACGCAGAATGGAAGCTTACACCGCCATTTACGACCGCGCATTGCGAGAAGTTCGTGAAGTGAAAGCCGAAGTCATTGATGCCACCACTTACAATGAATGGTTAGACAAGGGGTTAGTTTATTTCTTCGGCAATGGTGCGGAGAAATGTAAAGATATTATCAACCACCCCAACGCGAGATTTATTGACAATGTTATACCTACGGCAAAGTCAATGCTCCCATTAGCAGAATTGGCAATAGCAAAGGGTCAGTATGAAGATGTTGCTTATTTTGAACCCTTCTACCTTAAAGATTTTGTTGCGATAAAGTCAAAATCGCCATTAGCATAAAAGCCTTACACACAGGCATTCATCATCAATTTCACCCCATTGATTGTGAGTGCTGATTCAGATACACCTCTTTCCTAATTCTACAGATTTAAATTTATGGATTACAATAATAATGCACAACAATTATTGCTTCCTGAATATGGAAGAAACATACTTAAGATGGTTGAACATGCTTTAACCATCCCTAATCGCGATGAACGTTTAGAGTATGCAAAACGTATCATAGAAGCAATGAGTGCGGTAGATCTGAACATTGAAGAATTTGGAGAGGGTTATCGCAAATATTCCTACGATTACACAACAAAATTGTGGGATCATTTGGCTTACTTATCGCATTATGAATTAGATATTGATTACCCCGTTGAAATCACGCGTCTCTCCGTTTACTCAACACGTCCCGACCGACTCCCCTACCCTCAACGAAACATGAGATACCGTCACTATGGTGTCTTGGTTGAGCAACTTATTGAGAAGGTAAAAGATTTACCTGAAGGTAATTTAAAAAAGAACACTCTCAAGGCTGCTGGAAACCGCATGAAGCGAAATCTTGCAGATTGGAAGGGTGATGGTATTACGAACGACAAAGTGGCAAGCGACATTGCCGAATATACAAATGGCGAAATCACTCCAACCTTTGAGCGCCACGAGTTGATAAAGATTGACACAAACCATCGCGTGAAAACCCCCAATAGTTATTAAGCAACCATGTCTGCATTCATTATAGAAGGAGGACACTTGCTGAAAGGCGAGATAGTACCTCAAGGCGCTAAAAACGAAGCGCTTCAAGTAATTTGTGCAACGCTTCTCACACCCGAGAAAGTCAGAATTACCAACATACCCAACATTCTTGATGTCAATAATTTGATTCAATTACTTGCTGATATCGGAGTGCAAGTTGAAAAACATGCTGAAGGAGACTTCTCATTTCAAGCAGATAAGATTAACCTTGATTATCTCAATTCTGAATCCTTTCTAAAAAAATGTTCACAACTCCGTGGTAGCGTTTTGCTTGTTGGTCCTTTGTTAGCACGTTTTGGATGTGCAACATTATCCAAACCCGGAGGCGATAAGATTGGCAGAAGACGCCTCGACACACATTTTTTTGGATTTCAGAAACTCGGAGCGGAATTCTCATTTTGTGAAGAAAACGATACCTTTAAAATATTTACTACAGAGCGCTTAAAGGGCACAAACATGTTGCTCGACGAAGCATCTGTAACAGGTACGGCTAACATCATCATGGCGGCGGTGCTCGCCGAGGGTAAAACAACTATCTATAATGCCGCTTGCGAACCCTACATTCAGCAACTTTGTCGCATGTTGAAGTTGATGGGAGCGAAGATTTCGGGAGTTGGTTCCAACTTACTTTATATAGAGGGCGTAGAACGCCTTGACGGAACAACACACCGCATACTACCTGACATGATTGAAATCGGTAGTTTTATCGGTATGGCGGCGATGATAGGAGATGGCATAACCATCAAGGATGTTGCGTATGATGAATTGGGCATTATCCCCGATGCTTTTTCCAGATTAGGCATCAAGATGGAGCGTATCGGTGATGATCTTTACATTCCGCGTCAAGAGCACTATGTGATTGAAAGTTTCCTTGACGGTTCGTTTATGACATTGGCAGATGCTCCTTGGCCAGGTCTCACCCCCGACCTTCTTAGCGTCTTACTTGTTGTAGCAACTCAGGCAAAAGGTAGTGTGCTCATCCATCAAAAGATGTTTGAAAGTCGCCTTTTCTTTGTTGACAAACTCATTGACATGGGTGCGCAAATCATTCTTTGCGACCCTCATAGAGCTGTGGTCATTGGTCATGACCGACAGATTCAATTAAAGGCGCGTAAGATGTCATCTCCCGACATTCGTGCAGGTATCGCGCTTCTCATTGCCGCTCTCACGGCAGAGGGCGTGAGTCGCATTGACAATATCCACCAAATCGACCGCGGATATGAGAACATTGAACAACGTTTACAGGCACTTGGCGCCGTAATTCATAGAGAGAAACAATGATACATAACAACGAAGTTTTCCACATTGGATATATTCAAAAGTTTCGCGGTCTTCAAGGTGAAGTCGAGTTGCAATTTACCGATGATCCTTTCGATCGTGGAACGGCAGACTATCTCGTATTGAAGATTGATGAAATCCTCGTGCCGTTCTTTCTTGAAAACTATCGATTTAAAAATAACGACACCGCCATTCTTAAATTTGAAAACGTTGACAATGAGGTTCAAGCAAAGAAACTCGTGGGTCTTCAAGTGTATTATCCCCTCAATCATCTTCAAGAAGATGAAGATCAAGAACTCTCTTCGCTCAAAGCATTAACTGGATTTACACTTTACGACGTCAATGCTGGAGAAGTGGGTGTGATTACATTGGTAGATGATTCGTCTTACAACATCCTCTTCTATGTTGACCACCCCAAGATGGGTGAAATCGTATTGCCCTATCACGACGATTTCCTCGTTGATTACAACCTTTCTAACCGCACCATCACTCTTGAATTACCTCAAGGTATTATTGATTTGAACGTTTAACGTATGAAGAAAATATGCATCTTAGGCGCAACAGGTTCTATTGGCACACAGGCACTCGATGTCATCCGCCAACATCCTGAGCATTTTGAAGTTCATACACTCACCGCCTATAACAACGCAGAGTTGCTCATCCAACAAGCACGCGAATTCCAACCTGATGCGGTTGTTATTGTTCGTGAAGACTTATACACAAAGGTTTCTGACGCCCTTACTGATCTTCCAATCAAGGTTTATACGGGTAGTCAAGCGCTTTGTGAAGTGGTCACTAATGCCGAGATTAACATCGTCTTAACGGCAATGGTGGGATTTGCTGGTTTACGTCCAACGATAGCAGCCATCAATGCACGCAAGACCATTGCGCTTGCTAATAAAGAAACGCTTGTTGTGGCTGGCGAATTGATTTGTAACCTTGCCTTGAAAAATAAGGTTGCCATTCTCCCCGTAGATAGCGAACACTCAGCCATTCTTCAATCCATAACGGGCGAAGGTGACAATAAGATTGAGAAGATTCTGCTTACCGCTTCCGGAGGTCCTTTCCGCACATTCACTCGTGAACAAATGGAGAGTGTCACTCCCGCTCAGGCACTCCGCCATCCTAATTGGGAGATGGGTGCAAAGATTACCATTGACTCTGCAACCTTGATGAACAAGGGGTTTGAGATGATTGAAGCAAAATGGTTGTTTGATATTGCTCCGGAAGACATTGAAGTGGTGGTACATCCCGAAAGCATTATCCATAGTGCGGTGCAATTCGCCGACGGTAGCGTAAAGGCGCAATTAGGTGTCCCTGACATGCGCCTCCCCATTCAGTATGCCTTCACCTACCCCGCTCGACTCCATCTCGATGGCGACAGGTTAGACCTCTTCAAATTAGGAGCAATGCATTTCGAACCCGCCGACATGGAGCGCTTCCCGTGCTTGCGCTTGGCTTACGAAGCCATTGAGACGGGCGGAACAATGCCTTGTGTGCTCAATGCTGCCAACGAAGTGGTGAATCTCGCCTTCCGCGAAGGCAAAATTTCCTATCCCAGCATCGCAAGAATTATCGAACAAACCATGCATGCCGTGCCACTCATTCAAAACCCCTCGTTAGAACAACTCATTGATAGCGATGCACAAGCACGCCAGTTTGCCTCTGAGCTTGTTAATTAATAGTGGTTATTTGATAAGATAGCAAATAAAAAGACCATCTTTTGAAATCATCAATAAATAATAAACATTATCCTCCATCACAAAATCACTAAACTATGTCAATCGGACTCTTACAAATACTCCAACTCATCCTGTGCTTCGCCCTCCTCATCACGCTTCACGAGGGCGGTCACTTCCTTTTCGCACGCTTGTTTAAGATTCGCGTTGAGAAATTCTGTCTGTTCTTCGACCCCTGGTTCTCGCTCAAACTCTTTACTTTTAAAGGCACAGCCTACCATCTCGGATGGATTCCCCTCGGTGGTTATGTCAAGATTGCGGGAATGATTGACGAATCCATGGATACGGAGCAAATGAAACAACCCGTCAAGGACGATGAATTCCGCGCAAAACCCGCTTATCAGCGCTTGCTCGTCATGGTTGGCGGTGTGCTTGTAAACTTTCTTACTGCACTAATTATTTATGTAGGCATTCTCTTCACTTGGGGCGAAAAATTCATTCCCGTTGCTCACATGACCCACGGTTTCATGTTTAGCGAGACAGCTAAAGCACATGGTTTCCAAGACGGCGACATCCCCCTTCGCACAAATCTTGGCGAACTCCACAAAATGAATGGCGACTTCTTCCGCGCACTTGCCGATGCCGACACCATCGTTGTGCTTCGCAATGGCAAGGAGCATAAGGTAATTCCAGGTGTAGAGCGTAGTTTGCTCGAGATTGGATCAGCAAAGAGCGCAACCCCATATATCGCCCAACGCATCCCTTCTCTTATTGACCAAGTTGCGCCAAACTCTGCAGCTGAAAAGGCCGGTATCCATGCTGGTGATAAAATCATTGCTCTTGACTCCGTAAGTTTGTCAACATGGAATGAATTCCAAAACTTGATGCACGTAAAGAACAATGCGCTTCAAACCTCTACGCCTGAAGAAGCAAGCGCCCTGCGCCAAGTCTCTTTAGTTGTGCAACGCGCAGATGCTTCTATTGACACACTTCACACATCCCTCCCCGAAGACTTAAAGTTAGGCGTAATTTTCAAAGCACCCGACTATAAGGTGGTTACAACGGAATACACCTTCTTCGAGAGCATTCCTGCGGGCATTGTCCATGGATGCAACGTCCTCGTGGGTTACGTAAGCGATTTGAAATACCTCTTTACAAAGGAAGGCGCAAGTAGTGTAGGTTCGTTTGGCACGATTGCCAACCTCTTCCCCGACGTATGGGATTGGCAACGCTTCTGGGAACTTACCGCATTCATTTCACTCATGCTTGCATTTATGAACATCCTTCCCATCCCTGCTCTCGATGGTGGTCATGTTCTCTTCTTGCTCTACGAAGTCATCACGCGTCGCAAACCCTCCGACCGATTCCTTGAAATCACACAAACAATCGGCATGTATCTCCTGCTCGCACTCATGGCATTCGCCATATTTAATGATTGTAGCAACCTGGGAGTGTTCTAAGAATTCCGAGTCTTCCAAGAACTCCGATAACTCATTGCAATAAGCAAAAATAACCCTCTGAGTGTTTCCGCTATGGGCATTCAGAGGGTTAATTTATTGTGTGTGGTTTTAAAAAAGGGATGCTACTGATTAGCACCCCTTTTTCTATGTATGTGTTGCTTGCACGATTTACCCCTTCTTATGGGCACGCACGTTTGTAGAAGTTATTTTACTTCTCAATGAAGATTGTAATGCTGGGCAGGAGATTTTTTTCAGAGAAGAGTTCTTTACGGAGTGCCTTTTTGGTTATAGCCGCAGGGTCTTTTTGCATAGCTTTATCATGTGCTCTCCCAAAATCAATAAAGAATTGTTGTATAAAATATCCTAATTTCAAAGCATCTTTAAGTGTTTGATCGGCACATTCGCCACTAAAATGCGACCAGTAGGGACCCACTCTAGTCCACTCTTCGTAATATTGAGCCCAAAGGTAGGCACCCTTTTCCACCCACTCTTGCATAGGCATGCCCGGATAGCAACCATTTGGGGTGAGGAATCGGCTAGAATAGAAGGTTACTTCGTCAAATCTCTTCTGAGGACCTTCGTCGGTTGAGACTCCCTCGAATACTAAGTCATAACCATAATAGAACTCCACGCGAGTTTCAGTGTATCCGTCCATTTCGTTGACGTTTTCTTCTTTCTTCATGTAGTCATATAAACCGGGTGCTTTTTTGGGGAGCGTAGAGATAGGTTTCGTGAAATCAATGTTACCAACGCGACTACCTTGAATCGTGTACTGTATAATAGGGACGTTTGCGAACGAATAAGTTGCACCTTTATTCAATTTATTTCGCCAGTCTCCAATGTAACCAGGATATTCATATGAAAAGACATTAAAGTTAATCGCATCAATTTTATTAATCGTTTGATCTACTGATACGTAAAGTACTCCCTCTACTGTTTCCCCAGGCTTAAGCGTTTTGGTAATGTAACCACGCTTCCCTATATCTATGTCGTTTAAGCCTATGCCTGCAAAAGTCATGTCCACAATTTCACATCTTTTATCAGTAATAATTGCAATACCATCTTCGCCACGACTTCTGACCGTAACATGTGGTACACTCACTTTTTCAAGATTTTTGAATGTATAAGTAATCTTGACGAGATTACCCGCTCTCATGACTTCTTTGATGGTCAATTGGGATTTAAATGCGCCATGGTTTGTTACCGTTAGCTCATTATTTACATTTTTCTGTTGAGAACCAGGTTTAGCCCAGTTGGGTTTGACTTTTTGCCCCATTGCCGTGAGGGGGACAATCGAGAGCAGAAGAACTGCTATAATACTTTTAATTGCATTCATAAATTTCTTATTTTTAAAGTTAAACTTCAATAAAATGTGTTTGCGTTGGCTAATTTAGTAATATTTTTTAATTCAGCGCAAGTTCTTCCACCTTTTAATAGTTAGGAGTTAGGAGAGAGGGTTATCGGAGTTATCGGAATTCTCAGAGTGCTCAGAGTTATCAGAGTCCTCAGAGTGCTCAGAGAAAACTAACCCGCATGGACTCCTCTCTCCTCACTTTTTTTGCCCCTTAAAACCAAATAACCTTAAAACCTTAATAACCATGATCAAGTACTTACTTATTTCCCGCAAAAATCCTATTACGAAAGAGTATGCTTACCACGCGAGTGCGATTCCTGTGACTCCTGTGAAGCTTGAAGAAATTGCTGAAAACATTTCGGCTACGTGTACCGTGAACTCGGCGGACGTGAAGGCTGTGCTCGACGCGCTTCAGACGCAGGTGATCAGATGTCTGCGCAATGGTCAGAGTGTGCGACTCGGCGACCTCGGTTCGTTTCATGCCCGCATTTCCTCAAAGGCGGCTGCAACGGAGGAGGAGTTTGAAGGCGAGAAAAACATCCGTGGCGTTCTCGTGCGCTTCACGCCCTCCAGCAAGATGCGCTATGAATTGAGTCCGAAGAATCCGAACATGTCGCTCGTGAGACAATAGGATATTTTTGACAGAAGAACAAGAGTTTTATCAACAGGTTTATCTTGACAAAAGAACATAAGTACATAAGTTTTTTTATCAACGTTACACTGATTTCACAGATTTTCTCCTTGCGCGAGTAACCGTTTAATCTGTTGATAAATAAAAATCAACGGGGTGGTCTTTTGTTCAAGATACAAAACGTGTTAAAAAAAGAGCAGTCCGAAAGGGCTGCTCTACGTTTGATTTATGTGGTGTAAAACAATTTTCAATGATTAAGAGGTGTGTCATTTTCCTCTTGAGCTTCGTGCTTCTTTACGAGCATTTCAAGAATTAAGGATTTGTCTGTTGCTATTGTGTAAGTAGTATCATCTACATGCTCCTTGATAACATCATAACCGTATACCTCAAAATGGTGTACTTCCCTGTTACTTCCTTCTTCTTCTTCAAGACTCAGCGCATAGGTCTCTCTATAATCATCCCACTCGCATATGCTTTGCACATATAATGTTTTAATATTTTCGGCTGGTTCGCCGTCATTTAATAGAAAGACTTTGTCTCCTTTTTCTAATTCTTCAAATGTATTCATTTCGTTTGTTTGATTTAGTGACTCCGCAAAAAGTGCTCTACTTACGATCAGAAAATCGTGAGTGTCGTGTTAAAAAAACTCACTTGATTTCACAGAAAGACCTCATGGGACCATACCCCCAATCACTTGCCGGATAACAATATGAATTTATTCATAAAATGTATAAAGAGCAAAGACTCCCATAACTACAAAAGTTACAGGAGCCTTAAAGTTTATCGAAAGTCGCTTGATTTACTTCTTGTTCAAGTAGAGGTCAGCCTGTACGGCGCAAGCTACTGTACAACCTACCATGGGGTTGTTACCGATACCGAGGAAGCCCATCATTTCTACGTGAGCGGGCACTGAAGATGAACCAGCGAACTGTGCATCTGAGTGCATACGACCGAGTGTGTCAGTCATACCGTAAGAAGCGGGACCTGCTGCCATGTTATCGGGGTGAAGTGTACGACCTGTACCACCACCGGAAGCAACTGAGAAGTATTTCTTGCCCTGTTCGTTACATTCTTTTTTGTATGTACCTGCTACTGGATGCTGGAAACGTGTTGGGTTTGTTGAGTTACCTGTGATAGATACACCAACGTTTTCATGATGCATGATAGCAACACCTTCCTGAACATCGTCAGAACCGTAACATTTAACTGTTGCACGAAGACCTGTTGAGTATGGTTTTTCGTATACAACGTTTAATTTTGCTTCATGATAATCATATTTTGTTTCAACGTATGTAAAGCCGTTGATACGAGCGATGATCTGAGCAGCGTCTTTTCCAAGACCGTTTAAGATAACGCGAAGTGGCTGTTTACGAACTTTGTTAGCTTTTTCTGCGATACCGATAGCACCTTCAGCAGCTGCGAAAGATTCATGACCAGCTAAGAATGCGAAACATTCTGTTTCTTCTTCAAGTAACATTTTACCTAAGTTACCATGTCCAAGACCTACCTGACGAGTGTCAGCTACGGAACCAGGAATACAGAAAGCCTGAAGACCTTCACCGATTGCTGCTGCTGCATCTGCTGCACGACGGCAATCCTTCTTGATAGCGATTGCAGCGCCTACGATATAAGCCCAACA
>CALCUV010000156.1 GCA_937906765.1 uncultured Prevotella sp. | reverse complement strand
GCAGAACTGCCACAGGCACAGCAAGACAAGTCGTGTAAGGGATGTCATTTCGAAAAACATGGCAGCAGGGCATGTGATAATTGCTCCAGAATGTACATGGATTCCCGTATCCTTGGGTGACCAATTAACAGACATGAATGTTTTAGAAGGACTGATGTATGCTGTTTACAAAGGGGCAGATGTGATTAATCTCTCTATAGGTCGTGCATTCCCCAAAGGATTAGCTAAGGTTCTGCCATTTGGCGACCAAGTGGTGATTTCACAAACGATGAATAAAGGTTGTGAAGCGCTTTGGAATTATATTGGTAAAATTGCAAACGATCATAATTGCGTAATCTGTACCGCTGCTGGAAATGAGACGCTTTTCATGGGATTGGATCCTAAGAACCGAGCAAACAATATAATAAAAGTGGAAGCTGTTGATAGTAAAGGATTAATGGCTAATTTTAGTAATTATGGTATGGCTCCTGAGGCGAACTTACAATACAGCACGGTTGCTGCTCCTGGAGTTAACCTATGGAGCGTTACAGACAAGCGTTGCGTTCCAATATGGCAACAGAGAGGTACAGTTGCATCGCCTGACGGATTCCAGGAAATGAGTGGCACGTCTATGGCTTCTCCTGTTGTAGCAGGTGCTGTCGCTTTACTTAAGAGTAAGAATAAGGACCTAACAACAGACCAAATCATCAAGATTCTTCGCATGACAGCAAAACAAACTGACACGCAACATCGCATTGGTCCTACTATTCAAATCAAGGATGCACTTGATGTTACAACGAATGGAGAAGAAGTGAAGTTCGACGATTTGATGAAAAATCATGAACTGCTCGTTGGAAAATGGAAAAGTACATATGAAGTAGATATAATTAATGAAACCTCCCATAAAAAGATTGATGAAGATTGGATATATTTTACGTTCACATCACCACATGAGGGATTCATTGAAGATCGAACTGTACAATCAAGACAAATCTATAGTGCAAAAGTTTTTGTAACTTGGGAATCCGATAGAATTCTGATTGATCAAGATGGTCCAGCTATTGCTCCTAATGGTAAAAAATTGAATGAGGATGACTACATTTTCATTCCGACTAGTAAAGGGAACCTCGGTGCAGAAGCCTTTCGTAATGGTAAATCTCGTTATAAATTTGAACTTGAAAAAGTTAATTAATAAAACACAACAATAAACAACTTGTGGAGGAAGAATCCTTTTATAAGGAGAACCTCTTCCACATTTATGCAGTACACAAATCAATTAGTATTCATATTATGTCACAAGATAAAAAAGACAGAATTGCACCTGCTAATATTATTGCACTCGTAGGTCTTGCAGGTATTGGTGTCATCAGTGGTATTGGCGCATTGCTCAACACCGAAGACGGTTCTTTAACTTGGCCTATCATATGGTCTGTTATCATCATGATTGTTTTAGGTGGTTTCCTTTGTTTAGCCATTTATGCTAAAGGTGAAGATAGTCATCGTGAATTGTGGACCCCCGTGATGTGGAGTTCATTTGTCATTTACATCATTGCAGCTGTGTTCATGTGTGGTCCATTCTTAAAGTTTTTCTTTGTTGTTGGCGATAAAGAAAACCTGCAAAAGCAAGCAAATACAGAAATTGCCAACATGGAAAGCATCTTTAAAAATTATGAGGATCAGTGCGAAGATTTCATAAGTAATGCAGAAACTGAACTCAGAAATTTCAAAGTGAGTGGGAATAATGGTACTAAAGAACTTAAGGATTATTATACAACCCGTGTGGTGTCTGGAATAAACGATTGGAAGGAAAATACAGCACTACCTTCGACTGACATTTCAGGTATCAAAATGGTTGATGAATGGACCTCTATCAAAAACGAAGTCAATGCTTGGAATTATTTTAAGTTACCACAATTAGCAGACCGCATTAAGACATTGCAAGAACGCAGTTGGAAAGAACTCAACAATCGCATTGAGACCTTCAGAGAGGATCAAGGACTTATTCCTGTTATTAAGGGCGGTCATGGCGCACCATATTACCTTGACGGATACGCCGAATTTGACCTTGGAGAAGCACCAGTTTCTAACTTTGCTAGCCAACTCTTACAGAGCGAAAATGTTATCACTGCTTTAGGTGTTTTCGCTTACCTATTGCTCAACCTCCTCGTTCTCTTTAACCTTCTTGTCGCACCTACATCTAAATTGGTTGGTCCTAAATACCGCGGAGAGGACACAGGAGGTACCACACTCTAAACATCAACCCAATTAATTTAACTATAGTTATGCCAATACTAGGAAACAACAAACCCCTACTTTTGCGTCAAATTGAAACAAGCAATGTAGATATAAATAAGATTGAAGAACTTCTTAAAGAATACGAAGATTTAACCCTCAACGACCTCCAAAGCGTTATTTCGGACGAAATGTACACACTGTTGCTGGACAAGACTCGCGACCCTCAAGAAAAATCGCTTTGGAATGAATGTTGTGATAACACTTGGCAAGGCATGCCACTCAACAATTCTTCTGAAATTGACCAAGCAATTGCTGCCATAAATATCGTAATTCAGAAGGTTATAAGATACATTGAACGCTACCCGAATGGTCCCAAATACAACGAAGCCAATATTCTGTATTCTAAATTGCTCAATCAGAAAGAAGAATTGGATAATCAAAAGACAATCACCATCGAAGGAGAGAAGGAGAAAGCAGATTGGGAAAATTTAGACAAGGGCAACTACGCTGCATTGCGCAATTACCTTCGCAAATATCCGAATTCTGTTCATAAAGATGAAATCGACGATTTGATGTGGACCAACACGATTAATGCACCACGTCTGCAAAATTTCGAGCGCTATCTTCTAGATTTACCCAACGGTCGCCATACTCAAGAAGCCCAAAATGCGATTAACGAATTCTCGGAATGGGTAGAAGTGAAGCGCTCGGGTGATATCTTCTTAGTAGATGATTATCGCGACAACCATACTCAAAGTCCATTTAAAGGCGAGATTGACAGAACATATTATGACCTCAGTGATAAGGTCATGGAGAATATGCAAAACAATCCTGCGGATTTTAAGTACAACGACGTCCTCCGTCTCATCCAAGCCAACATTTTCAGATCTTGGGAACTCATTGACAAAGGTCTCATGACCGAAGCTTCCTGGGAAACACTTAGTGATCTCGAAAATGTTAAGGAAGGACTTCCTGACCTCAAGAATTTCGTTATGAATAGTATTGAAGGTACAGCGCCTGGTGCTACCGACGTATTCCTTTTCGGTACTCCCGGTACGGGTAAGACATGTATGCTCATGGGATTGGTTGGAGCAAATGGTAGCCATTTCCAGAAGGGCGAGGCCCAACTCAATTACTGGCTCAACCTTCAGCAATATGGTGGTAACTATGCAGCAGCGCTTCAGTCCTACATCTATGCGGGTATTACGCCAGGTTCAACACATGGTTCATTCGTGACAAACTTCCATGGCAAAATTCAGGAAAAGCCACGTAATGGCAAAGTCATCGACCACCGCATTAACCTCGTTGAAATGTCAGGTGAAGAATTTGCACGCCGCATTGCCGACAACGAAAGGGCTACAGTTTCGTTTGAAGACATGGGGACTGGAGCAACACGTGTGATGAGCAACACGAATCGCAAAATATTCTTCATCATTGTTGACCCAACAGTTGAGAAAGTTAAGATTACGTTCCTCGAAGACGTCAGAGACGAAGAAGGCAATGTAATTGACCAGCGCGTACGTAAAAAGTACATTGACCAACGCATCATTCTTTCAAAGTTCGTTTCGCTTTTCGAACTTCCGGAAAACCAGGAAATTATGAAGCGCGTTGATGCCATCCACTTCATTGTAACGAAGTCCGACTTCCTTGACAAAGAAGGCGATCGTAGTACAGTAGCAGCCGGATTGCTGTGTAACAAGTATCAGGCAACAGTGACAGCACTCAAAAATTATTGCGAAAACTCTAAGCGCATCAACCGCTCTACAAAGTATGCTCCACAGGTGTTCACCTTCTCGCTCGGCAAATTCTTCCTGGGCGACATTTTTGAGTTCGACGCCTCTGAAACACACAAAATCATCAACGCTATTCGCATCATTTCAAGCGGAAAAAAGAGCGACTCTTGGATTGACAAACTCAAACGTATATTTGGTTAAACCTTTTTAAAGTAACTTCAGTATGACAAGCATCGTTAAACTTATTGCGTTAGTTGCTTGCATGAATCTCTCAGGATTCTTGTTCTACGAAGGATATTTTGAATCGACAGAACTCCTCATTATCTTCAATGTAATAGTTTTCGGTGCTTAGATATATATACCATTATTAGAGGCGAGGACGAATAACGTACCTGCATTTTGAAATACAAAACACAAATATTCAAACTGAAATGCAAAACATCATAAAACTCAGAATCAGCGGTAATCCAAATAGTGGAAGTGGATTCACCCCACTCATCAATAAAGGGGTCATTCCTCAGGATATCATTGCTGAGGACCGCCCCTTCCCCATCAGCGACAATCCGGGCATTTGCTTGTGCCACAAGGACGACCAGATGCTCTACATGCTGCACGACTCAAAGGTCGTACCCTCAAACGCCGAACGCGACGGTCGACTCACCATCCTCATGTCGATTCCCAAAGACTTTACTATTCAAAACGGCACAAGTCCCTACGAAGTGCTCATGGAGATATATAAGTTCTTCGTCGATAATTGCATGACGTCGATTGAAGGTTCCGAAATGAAGCGCTTCAAGACTATGGACGCGATTTTTGACCAATCCGATGAATGTAAAGCCATCCTCAATAAGTACGAACTGGAAAAAGGTTCGCTCGAATACTATACTATGGCTGCCACCGGAACTGCCGCAACGCTCAATGTCCCAACAAGCAAACTCAACGAGTTCTTCTGCAACACGCAATATCCTGAGTTCCGCAACTACAAGGAAATCTACATCACTACGCAAGATAAATCGAGCGAAGCGTTGGCTGGCATCAAAATTCCCCGCGAGAAGGAATATGAAATTTGGGTGAACGACCGATTCCAGTCGAAAGGACCATTGCCCGCAACCACGCCCATACAGTCGAATGGTGGATTGAACTCGGAGGATATCACGTACGACTCCGTTTCTGTGACGCTGCAAGAACTCATCGAAGCTGAGGGCAATAAACTCACGTTTGGACAATCAACTGCCGAACTCAACCTCAAGACGCGTCGAATCACCTTGACCATTCCGCCCATAAAAGTGTATTACAAGTTGGAATTTGTCTTCAAAGGTGACGAAGAGGGCATCAAAAAGTTTAAACAGAATTTGGAAACTGGAGTTAACCGCCTGTTGATAGATGGAACTGACGTTTCCAAAGAGATTTCCAACCCTGACGCACAGATTGCTCCCAGCAAGACAAAGGGCAGAGTTCAGTATATGGGGATTCTTCAAGGTTTCAAAATAACGGAAAGAATAGATAGGGACATTGTAGTCAAGAAGGCTGTTCTTACATTATCCATCACGAAAAAGAGTGAGGAACCTGCGACAAGAAAACCCATCAGCAATCAGAGCGGTACGACGAAAAAATCAAATCAAAAGTCACTTGTAACTACAACGGATTCCCCTCATAACCAACAAAGAGAAGATTATGAAGAGAAACTCACTCCTAAGCCCAACAAGAAATGGTTAAGGTTTGTAATCGGATTCTCTATCGGACTCCTTATTGGTTCGCTCATTGGTTTTGGACTGGGATATGCTTTACATGCCTCAGAGGACAACCCCAGTGAAGAACTGACACAACAGGAAGAGAAGTATAAACAGTTAGATACCAACTATGAGGCTTTAAAGACGAAATATAGGGAACTTGAGGATAAGAACAAGGAACTTGGGGATAAGAACAAAGAACTTGAGAAACAACGTCAGCAGCAGACTACTGAAGTAGAAACAAAGATACCAGGACAAACTGATAAAGTAGATCCCCTCACAGCAATCCAAAGTCGAAACGACTTTCAGGAGTTTATGAATAAGGTAAATAATAATGCAGTTTGGAGTGAGATTGAAAGTCATGACGTTTTCATAGCTCTTAAGAAGCATGCACAAACATACTCATGGAAGGTTCAATATTTCATCAAACCAGAAAGTCTCTTTGGCGGGAGTACGAAGGGTCTTGGTAAGAAACCTAATTATGCTCAATCAAAGAAAATTAGGGAATGGAAGAAGCAGAGACCTCAAGTAAACAACCTTAAAGACATCAAAAAGGAAGTTGACAAGCTTGTAATAGAATTAAAAAGATTAAATTAACCTCTCATCATGTATACCCATATGAACCAACCACAGAAGCCCACAAACGTGAGATATGAAGTGTGGGTGAACGGTAAAAGCACTGGCCATTTTTTGGTCAGTGCTAACGACCGTTATAAGTCTTCGTTGAAAGACACTGAGGCGGGTGAGTTTGACAAGGTTCAGTTTTCGCTTGCTGATTTGCTGATTTCCGACGACCGTACACTGCGCATAGGCGAATCCATCGTGAAGTTCCTGCCACGCGAGAACAAGATTGATTGCACCATTGCGCAGCGCGAGCGCCACTACAAAGTGAGTCTCATAAGCAATATGGAGAAAAGCCACCAGTTTTCGGAAGAAACCTGGAAAGGCATTTACAGCGCCATCAATCAGTCGAAGGTGAAGTTCATGCTCAATGGTGCCCCCATCAAACAAAGCGAAATGTTGCCTGCCAGCAAAGCGCTCGTAAGGAGCATTAGTGTGGAGGGAGAGGCTGGCGAGGGCATCACGCTCTCCGTATGTAACGTGACCTATTCTCCCGAAAAGCGCATGATCATCTCCTACTCTGCCAATCGCTCCGTGCCACGCTTCAATCCCGATGATGCGCTGAAACCCACCCCCATCTTTGACCAAAAATCAGAACCGTCACAACCTGAAAACAAAATTCAACTGCTAAATAAGTTAAGTTGGCACCAACTAATAATCATAGTCTCATTAGGATGGTTTATTGCCATGTTATTGGGAGTCGGTCTGGGGTATACTTTCAATGACACTCAAGACAAACTCAGTGAAGAACTGACACAACTGGAAGATAAGTATAAACAGTTAGATACCAACTATGAGGCTTTAAAGACGAAATATAGGGAACTTGAGGATAAGAACAAGGAACTTGGGGATAAGAACAAAGAACTTGAGAAACAACGTCAGCAGCAGACTACTGAAGTAGAAACAAAGATACCAGGACAAACTGATAAAGTAGATCCCCTCACAGCAATCCAAAGTCGAAACGACTTTCAGGAGTTTATGAATAAGGTAAATAATAATGCAGTTTGGAGTGAGATTGAAAGTCATGACGTTTTCATAGCTCTTAAGAAGCATGCACAAACATACTCATGGAAGGTTCAATATTTCATCAAACCAGAAAGTCTCTTTGGCGGGAGTACGAAGGGTCTTGGTAAGAAACCTAATTATGCTCAATCAAAGAAAATTAGGGAATGGAAGAAGCAGAGACCTCAAGTAAACAACCTTAAAGACATCAAAAAGGAAGTTGACAAGCTTGTAATAGAATTGAAAAGATTAAATTAACCTCTCATCATTAGTGATTGTTTGTAACGTAGCCTAAGACTGAGTGCAATAATGCCTTGAGTAACACTTTCGCAAACATGAGATACCTTACTCAAGGGTTGAGTGAAGATTTCACAGACTTGAGAAGCCTTACTCATGGCGTGAGTGAAGATTTCGCAAACATGAGATACCTTACTCAAGGGTTGAGTGAAGATTTCACACATTTATCTATCAAAAGAACAGGTTACAAGCACGTCATTTCAGACATAGACAACTGTTGTTGCATGCACGCTATCTGCAACAACGAACATAAACAATAAAAACTAACTCTTAAAGCAACTACAATTATGAAACAGATTAATTATTTTAATCCCAGTCGCCTTCGCAATGAACAATCATTCTGATTCTTACAAAAAGTAGATAACTCAGCACAAGCGCTTCTCACGTCTGACACGAGTAAACCATTAGCAAATGCTTTTCATGCCGCTCTTATCGAATATTATAAAGTGTTGGAACTCGGCAGAAAAAACTCCTTCACCTCACAACAAGAAGAAGCCGACAGAAAGTTTGACCAAATTTACACCAATGCCTACTCCCTAGCCCGCATAATGCCCCATCATCCAACTGCCGATGTTGCAGCCGTAGGTGTAAAGTTATTGGAAACATTTGACAAGTATGGTCAGATTACCCGCTTAGGATATACCGAAGAATACGCCTTGGTCCACAACCTACTATAGGACCTCGAAACCCTGCCACAGGAACAACTTGCACAAATGGGATGCACACCCTTACAAGAGGCGCTAACCATTGCAAAAGCGGAATTCCAAATCTTACGCGAAAGCAAGCAGTTTGAAGATGCCCCCACCACAACAGGCATTGTCAAGGAAAAGCGAATTGTTGCTGAAGATGCCTACCAAACTCTAGTCATGAAAGTCAATGCCATGGTAGTATTCATGGGAGAAGACGAATTAGCACCCTTCATCGACATCGTAAACACCTACATCAAGGAAATGCAGGAAATCATTAAAGTTGAAACAACACGAAATGCGAAAAAGGACAAACAAGAAGATGAAGAAAACAACAACGAAACAGAAGGCGGCGAAGCAACCAAAGAACAGCAGTAAAACACATCTATAATCAAAAAACATAAACATAATGAAAATCCTTAAACTCATAGGCATCCTATTGGCATTGATTGCCATGATAGTCGGAGCATTCATAATTTCCAACGGAGATAAAGGCAAAACCATAGAGTTTCCCCCTACAAACACAATTAATGTCGACTCCATACGCAATGAATTTATCAGAAACTGGGAAAATGCAAAAAGATGGGACATAAAACTTCACGAAGACCAACGTAATTTTGTGATGGCGCGTAAGAGCAACAAACAGATTACAAAAGAAAGTTATGACGCGCTGCTCAACACAATTCATGAAAACGCAATCGCCCAGATGTGTGCCAACTATGACAAAGCATTGAAGGCTGAAACTTACGACCACAAGAAAATAACAACAGCGTTTAAGGACGTAAAGGCTGTGAAAAAAGCGGAAGGACTAGATACCCTCAAAACAGCCGACAAGCGCATCAGTCGCATAGAATCCATTAACAAATACTACCTCGAGGCAAAGAATTTTGCAGAAAGTCAGCACTATGTCCAGACGCATCTTAATACAGAAAAACTTAGTTGGGATACATTTGATGCCACAAAGAATTATCTTCTTTCGTATGCTAAAAATCTTCGTAACCACACACACTATTGCGAAATAAAGCACATTAAACACATTGCTGAAGGATTAAGTGAAAAAGAAGTGAGCAGCAAGGTTGAAAAGCACCGCGATAGATACTACAGCAATCTCTATGCACAAATAGTAGCCCATTTCGATACGGTGGATATAACGCATGAAAACTACCAGAAACTCGTTAATCTTCATAAGAGATTCAGATCTGAGGATGCAAAATACTCAAGAGATCTTGGAAGCTATATCAACAAGTTCTTGGATAAGGTAAAAAAACTTGAGAAAGAAAATAAATACTAAATGAAAATCAAATGAAAAAGATAGTATCAATACTTTTCAGCATTGCGTTGTCCGTAGGAGCGGTTTATGCACAGCAAGAAGCAGATTACAAGGATGACTACATCAAACGTCTGCAAGATGACATTAAGAACCGAGATCGCAAAATTGACTCATTAGAGAATAAAGTCATTAAAGCGCTTATTGACGATACAACCCGCTTAGGAAAAAAAATGAGGACAGCACAAAAAGATGCGGGCAAGTACTCAAAAAAGAAGCAAGAAGCAGAACGCAAGTGTGAAGAATTCAAGCACAAGTGTGACAGTCTTCAAAAACAACAAAACCAACATCCCGCATGGGACATGGTAAAACGACTGCAAGCAGACTCACTGAAACTGGCCACCTCATTAGCCGAAGCAAAAACAACGAGCGACTCCATCTTCAAAGAGGCAAATGAAAAGAACAAAACCATTATCGCAAAGAAAGATTCAGTAATCAGGAGTCTTCAGAACGAACTTGCACAAATGAAAGATTTTAAAGTGCAATTCATTGCCAGTCTCGCTAAACAAGTCGATGATAAATGGTTAAAGGCCTCGTTTGAAGAACTTCTGCCAAGACAAAACGAACTCAAAGAAGACCTGAAACTCTATGAAACATTTAAATCTGAAAAAGCTGTTACTCAAGCCTATGATAGCCTAATGGTTTTAGACCAAGACTTGCACGTTTACATCGACGCTCAGAAAATTCTCAATGAAGGGACATACAACTTCAACACTGTAGAAAAACTAAAAGTAAAAATTGCAGAAATTATTAAAGAACCAACAAACAAGAAGCAAGCGGAAGAAATTAATCAACTAAACGAATTGCTCTCTATCTACACAGACGCTGTAGAAACATTCAAATACATCATTGATGATGTAAAAGAAGACCTTTCTGGAGACATAGAACTTATCAAAATTCGACTCGAAGATAATTTCATCTCAGAAATAGAATATTTGCAACGTATTCCATGGTTGAAAAAGATGTATGACAACTACATCAAAGAAATAGAAAAGGATACAAGCAACACCAATCCTCAGAAACCAAGAACAGTTGCACAAAAGATCTATAACCTTAAGACAAAATAATTACACTTGAAAAAATTCGTAAAAACTGTTTGCAACGCAACCGCGTTCCGCAACAGATAAGCCCCAACCAACATCAGTAATATTCATCGCCCCCAGTCCTTGTTACAACTTTATAAACAGGATGGGGGGGCGATAACATATTAAACAAAAATGAAAGTCACACAACTCGTATTATCCATACATATTACAGACTCAAACGGAGTATTAAAAAACCAACCCGACATTTTGGTTGGTAAACTCCCTGTAGGTTATCAAACACATCTGCCAACCATTGTTAACGAAGAAAAAGCATGGATAATTCTGCACGACGCAAACTACACACACTATAGCCTCTATGCAAAAAATGTAGCAATTTCGAAGAAAGAAACAGGCAACGTCTCTTTCAACTTATTGCTACCTTTTAATCAAAAATTGGATGAAGGCCATAGAGTAGTTGATGTTTTAGACAAAGTTAAAGAGTTGTGGAAAAAGGTTGTATCTATCAGAATCAATCAAAAGTATTCGTTGGCAACCAAAAGTTTCGAAGAATACATTTCTTCGATAAACTTGTGTAAACGTGAATTAACTTTCCCCGTGATGAAAGGAAGCACGCCTGCAGCCCACTGCATTTGCAACAAGGGGCAACTCGGAGCGCTGCTGAATTTCACACGCTATCCCCTACTCTCGACCATCGCATGGTTGGAACTCGGACACGAATGTCCTACCACCATCAATTTACCCGTTCTTCAAAAAAAGGATAAGCCAGCGGACAACACAACGTTTAGTAGCCACACAAATAAGGATGACATCAAGCATCAAGAAACCCAGAAGCCTGAAACAGTAAAAACAGAAACTGACCAAGCGCCTGTTGGCGAAGAATATGAAATTTGGGTGAACGACCGATTCCAGGCGAAAGCACCATTGCTCGCAACCACGCCCATGATGTCGAATGGTGGATTGAACTCGGAGGATATCACGTACGACTCCGTTTCTGTGACG
>CALCUV010000155.1 GCA_937906765.1 uncultured Prevotella sp. | reverse complement strand
ACGCAGTAAACGTAGGTTCATAGTTAACAGATGAAGTTGCGTCCAAAGTCCAAGCGGGATTTTCGTTTTCAGTATATGCACCTCCTGAAGTAGCAGATGTGATACCTTGGTTAAAGTCTCCCTGTGTATAGAAAGTACCTGTTACCTTCAAGTCTGTAATTTTGTAGTCAACATTAGCATCAGACTTCTGTGAAGAGAACACGATAGAACTCAAAGCATGTTCAAACTGCAAAGACACAGCCGACGCACCATTGTTTGACCTGTTGCGGTCATAAGCAGTGTGAGAATACATCAAGTCGTACTGGTCATCTGATGCAGTTTCTGACACGAAGTTTGTAATCTGAAGACCTGCTTCAGTGCGAGTAATAGTTGCAGCTTGAGAAGCTGTTCCTAAAGTAGCGGGAGAGTAAGCAGCAAATGCCAAGTTGTAACCAGCATCAGGCCAGTAGTACACAGTATTTGTTGCCCAGTAACCGCCTTCGTGCGTTGCAGAATCACCAGCCGCATTAAAGTAATCCTTAATTTCTGTTGAAGCTGTCCAACCTGCATAGCTACCTGTGTAAATCTTACTGAACACCTGGAAATTTTCTCCCTGAGGATACTTTATGCCAGTAATTTCACCCGATACGTTTACACGTGAAGTCTTCATCGCTGGAGCATCAAATGCAATCACAGAACGACTGCCCATCATTGTGGTTTCTTCGTCATTCACGCAACTTGTAAGTGTCAAACCTACAGCAGTTGCAAAAAGCATAAACTTTTTCATAACTGATTAATTTTAAAAAAGTGGTTAATAATGTAGTTAATAATTTGTTTGTTAATAATTTCTGCTATTGTTTAAATGGTTATGCTACCTTCAATTTGTTCCCAGTCGCTCACACCAGGCGAAAGTCCTCCACCAGGAACGTCTTCTCCACCCTCAGGGGGCACAATCTCAATCAACTTATCGATAATAATCCACTGATTATTCTTCACCAAAGGCGTTTCAAAGAGGTCGGTCACACGGAATGTTTCGGTTTGCACCGTGTTGTAAATCGTTTTGAATTCAAAGGAAATTTCAATATACCCTTCTACGTCAGGCAACTTACCAAAGGTGTTAAACGTGGCATACGCCACACGAGTTTCGTTATCTGTACGCGCCTTGTCCAAGCCATTGTTCAAACTGAAGAAAATGCTTACGGGTTCGTCAGTCAGCATCTCATTATTATAAATGCGTTTTGCCCCCGACATTCCGGTTATCAACGCTACGGCAGACTTTACATACTCCACACCTTTTACATTCACCTGCATGTAATAGGTTTTCACAATGGTTTCAGCAACAGGGTGTGTCTCGGCTTCCGTAAAAATCGTATCGTTCAACACTTCCGGACCAAAAGTCACATTATCAACATTTGCAACAAAGAGATGACCAGGCTGGTGATGAATAGGTTCGGTGATTAGAGCATTTTCATCACGCGTAGGGAAAACACGGTTGGCTTCACTACCGCTTAACTCCACCGAGTTTGCTAACAGTGAGTAAAAAGAATATTCATAATGAAAATCTACATGCTCAACGTCACACGTATAAGCCATGAGTTTGTAAGCACCCTCTGGAGCAGTAATTTTTCCTTGGATGTAATAACCTTTTTCATCTCTGCCATGGTCGCTCAAGTAACGCTCTGTCACCACCTCTCCGCTTAGCGGGTCGGCACACACTACGCGTAAGAGCACGGGAGATTGATAATTCGAAGGTTGTTTGTTCTCGTCGTAAAAGCCGAAACTCACATTGCGAATGTGTTCATTAAAGTAAACACGCAAGAAACGCCCTTTGTCAAAATAGATAGGGTCTTCGAGCGGACGGTGTTCACAACTTGTGAGTGTACTTATCAACAAGAAGAGCGGGAGTTGGAGGATTAGAAGAACATGTCTCTTCATCGGTCACCTCCCTTCCTTTTTGTTGTTACCGTGATGGGGATTACGAGAGAAATCTGTGCCTTTGTCGGACCGATGTAATTCCAACGCCCGTGTTTTACGGGGTCACGCCACAAGATTTCATAGTCATTGCTCGGAGCAAATTTGCGATAGGCAATAGAAGCATACCCTACGGAAAGCGAGAATTCCAAATTCAAGCGCTTGCTAATGGGTTTTGAGAATCCATAACTCAAACCTGCACTCCAATGCTCACCTTGGTGACAAATTTTTCTGCCAAACTCAAAGTCCCATTTACCTGATTCTGCATAAACTCCCAAGAAGTGGCCCACTAATTTGTCGCGCCATCTGCCATCTTCAGGATTCAAGCGCGGTTGAGGTTTAAACCACCAACGTCCTTCACCTCCGATGCTTAAGAAGCGGATACAATATTCATTGTTGGCCTTACCCCAACGCCACCAAGGGAATTGATGGTAAAAGAGTGCGGAATATTGCTTACCGATTGGCACTTCGATGGAGTAGTTCACCAATGTCAACGCATCGTAAAGCAAATTGGTTTTCAAAGCCAAGATGGTTTTACGCTCCTTAGGTTCTTCAAACGTCAAGGGTTTCATGGGTTGCAAAGGAGGAGGCATAAAGAAGGTGTCACGCACCTCCATAACAACAGGTTTAACCTCTCCAAGTTCGGGCATTGGTGCATACACACAAATCCATGTAGCCAAGCGCAACTCGGGCATGTGTTTGCGGATAATTATATTATAGGTATAACCATCATCTAATTTCTTCAAACGCCACTTTTTGGTTTCCGTAGGAATATTTGCCCTCATGATTTTCATCACTCGGTCACGGTTGGGCAAATGATAGTTGCGTTCCAATTCCGCGTCCAGTCCCTGCCAGTTTTCGGCCATGGGTCGGAGATAAATATTATCTGGATGCAACACGGTGGTGGCAGGCAAATGCTTCAAGATAAAATCTCGAGCCGCCTCTGCACGACGCTCAGACAACCAAACGTTGCGGTGATAAGCACCTTCGGGAGAAGCGTAAGCATAAATGACAATACTATCAATTCGCGTAGAGCGCGCCAAGATATCCTTGATACGCGAAATTTGATAGGCGTTATCTAAATAATCCTCCTCAATGTTGATGCGGTCGCAAACATAATAGAGCGAATAACGATCTTTATTCAAACTGTCGGGCACAACTTGAGCCGTGCAGAGCATCGGTGCCCCACACACAAATCCCATTAAGAGGAGAACAAGTTTGAATACCCTTTTCATTCGCTATTTGTTTTTATGCTAAAAAACATAAATCATTGAAACGCAAAATGCCCACTTCCCCAAAACCTGTTGGGTCAGCAGGCGTTTTTTCTATGCCTTTAGCATTTACCTTGCTTGCTTGCTTGCTACACAAAATATTGAAATGACCAAATTTTTCGGTAATTTCTTTCATTTTATTATGCAAACAAAGTTCAAACATGCAAGATACTCTTCGTTAGTTACATTACACTATTAAAGTGCAAAATTAACAAAAGTTCAGTTTTACACAAAGATTTCGTGATTATTTAACATTTGACACAACCATTAAAGATAAAAACTCACATCGACAACATCTCTGTGTAACCTCAATATACCTTTTTCACCGCATAAGTATTCGCTATAAGAATCTAATCATCAATCCATATAAATTTCTTCTATAAACTCATAGACTCCATCTGTTTGCACAGATAAAAATCTGAAAGTAATTTTGCAAGTGAAAAGGAGAGTACAGAGTACAACTAACAGAGTACAGAGTACAGAGTACAACTACCATCCGGATTGTTGTACGCCCGTTAACTTCTGTCTTCTTACCTTTAAGCGTTAATCTTTCAACGTTAACCTTTAACCTCTTAACCTCATAACCTCTTAACCTCATAACCTCTTAACCTCATAACCTCTTAACCTAAAACTCCTATGGCAACAATACATCTAAACTTTGAAGGCTTTAAGCGCCGTGTGGCAAATCCTGAAACAATGATGCAGGATTGGAAATTCTTGGGCAGTCGCCCTGCTGTGATTGACTTTTACGCAACTTGGTGCGGACCCTGCAAAATGCTCTCGCCCATTATTGACGAGGTGGCGAAGCAATACGAGGGGCGCGTGGACGTTTACAAAGTGAATGTTGACGACGAGCCTGAGTTGGCCAACGCGTTTAACATCCGCTCTATCCCAACCCTCTATTTCATTCCCCTGAATGGTAAACCAAAAATGACTGTGGGCGGAATGTCGAAGGCGGAGTTGGTGAAGCAGATAAACGCTATGTTGTAGTAATAATGTAAAAAAGAAAAAGGAGAACCGACGTGGCGGTTCTCCTTTTTCTTTTTCAACTGCAAATCTCACGGGCGAGATCGTTCAATGCAAGACATTGGGCACGGCTGATTGTCGTATGATAGTTGTGATGTTCCCACGGTGCAATAATAAGCAATTGACCTTTGGCGCAAGCCTCAAACTTGGCGCCATTGGGTTTCGCTAAATCGGAAAATCCGTTTTCTTGCAGGAGGATGAGGGGTAAACCCGCTTCGAAGGCGGTGCGCATGATGTGCTTTTCCCCTAGGGATATGCAGGGAGACACCAAGACGGCACCAGCCCGTGCTTGTTGCAGGTAATAGTCGCAGGCTTCCGTTATCTGTTCGGGCGTCATGCTTCTGGAGCATTGCACTTGCAGGCGTAGCGGTTTTGACAACAAGAAGCGATTGCCAATGGCAGAACATTCGTAGGTGCCTACCTTCACATGGCGCTGCACGCGGAAGTAATCGGGGAACATGCGCTTTATCAAAAGGCGCTTGGGGTTGTCGCGCAGGTAGTTTTTCCAGGTTTCCAGTTGGCCCTTGCGGTCGAGGATGCCGTCGGTATAGCCCTTGCTCCAGAGGAGGCCTTGCTTGGGGGCATGGTTGTTTGCTCCACAGCGACACTGTCGCTGTGAAGGGGACGGGGAAGATGACGGGGATACCGAAGATGAAGCGGGAGGCGCTCCTTGCGCTTCCAGGGCGGCGCGGTAGGCGCGGTTCGTAGCGATTTTGAAACCATTGATTACGCGACCGAGGTGGTAATTGGTGCGTGACGTTACAAACAGGATGCCGTGAAGATGGTCGGGCATGAGTTGCAGGGCGATGACCTTTACTTCGGGATAGTAGGTGGGGATGGCATGCCAGAGGCGCTCCACTTCTTTTCCCAAGGCATTAAGCTTGATGCGTGGAGCATCGGGACTGTCCGCCAAGGCGTTGGGATTGCCCACAACCTCTCCCAACAAAGGGCGACGCCCTTCGACGGTCATCGTT
>CALCUV010000154.1 GCA_937906765.1 uncultured Prevotella sp. | reverse complement strand
CTCCGTAGGAGGGGAGGGGGTATGATGAAATTTTCTGATTGTCTCTCAGCATTACCGCAGTTTCCCTTAAGATAGGGGGAGTACCGCCTTTGGCGGGGAGGGGGTATGATGAAAGTCCTTCTTTTACCGTTTAACTGTCAATTTTCTGACCATCCATCCGCAACCTTAACACATTATATATAATGAGAACCTTTATCCTTTCCATGCTCCTGTCTTTTCCGCTTTTTGCGAGCGCACAGGAAACCTTGACTGAGCACAACCAGAAGTTTGCTCGCCATCTTCACCTTCTCAACAGTGTGTTGAATCATCTGGATGTCTATTATGTCGATACGCTCGACTCCAAGAAGGTGATTGATGAGGCCATTAATTACGTGCTTTACAATCTCGACCCCTACACACAGTATATTCCTGAGGAAGAAACCGGAGAGTTTCTCGAATCTACCACAGGGAAATACGGTGGTATTGGTTCGCCCATTAATTTTGACTCAAAGCGCAACCTTTGTTACTTCAACAATCCTTACGAAGGTAAACCTGCCGCAGAGGCTGGCGTACGTACGGGCGACTTTATCCTGCAGGTTGACGGCGAAGAGTTGAAGAAGAAGGAAGGGGAGAAACCTGCCGATTATTCTCAGCGAGTGACGTCAAAACTCCGCGGAGAGGCGGGCACGACATTCAAACTGCTTGTAGAGCGCCCCGGAGTGGAGGGTAACATCGAGTTAACCCTTACACGCCGTGTGATTGAGATGTCATGTGTACCCTATTTTGGAATGGTGGATGAAGGAGTGGGTCTCATTTATATCGAATCCTTCATGGAAAACACGGCTCGCGATGTGCGCCGCGCCTTTGTGGCGTTGAAGCAAATGGGGATGACGCATTTGATTCTTGACCTTCGTGGTAATCCCGGCGGACTTGTGAGCGAGGCGGTCGATGTCGTGGGCTTCTTTATGCCTAATGGCACCAAGGTGGTGACACTCAAGGGAAAGGTGGCGGAGTTTGAACAAACCTATGTGACTGATGACGAACCCCTTGACACGAAGATACCTCTTGCCATTATTGTGGATGACGCCAGTGCCTCGGCTTCTGAAATCACAGCCGGAACCCTTCAAGATTATGACCGTGCCATCGTTGTCGGAGAGCGTACTTACGGAAAGGGTCTCGTGCAACAATCTCGCGACCTCTCCTATGGCGCCATGCTGAAACTTACCACCACGAAATACTTCATCCCCAGTGGGCGCTGCATTCAGGCCTATGATTTCAAGAATCGCGGAGAAGACGGGCGTCCGAAACACCTGCCCGACAGTCTGGCAAAGACATTCTACACCAAGGCTGGGCGCCCTGTGAAAGATGGAGGTGGCGTAACGCCCGATAGTGTTATGGTGCCCTCAAAACTTCATGATTTTGTCTATGACCTTATCCTCTCTCCTGTAGTTTATGACTTCATCGTGCGCTATTGCAACACGCGCAACCTTCCTCCTTTTGAAGCGTTCGCGCTCTCCGATGCCGACTATGCTGAGTTTAAGCAATTCGTCCTCGACTCCTCTTTTAGTTACAAACCCCGTTCTTTACACGTGCTCGACGCACTTGATGAAGCCGTGAAAAAAGAAGAACTTGACGCGGCCTCAGAGCTTCAAGCCCTCCGCACACTGTTAACGCCCAATGTGGCAGACGAGATAGATCGTCATAAAGAAACCATCTCGCCCCTCTTGACCCTCCTGATTGTCAGAACGGCCTACGCCGAAGCGCAGTCATACGAGGCAAAATACAAGCAAGACGAAGTCCTCAAGCAAACCCTCAACCTTCTCCGCAACCCCGAAGCGTGTGAGGAGATTTTAAAGATGTAAAGCATCAATTATATTATAGTCAAAACAATATTAGAAATAGGGCGCCGTAAGTTACTAATACGGCGCCCTATTTCTTTAATAAAACGCACAAAGTTACTAATTGTTTCAACGGTGAAAGGTTAAAGGGGAAAGGAGAAAGGGGAAAGGGGAAAGGTGAAGGGGTAAAGGTGAGAGGAGAAAGGTTGACGGTGAAAGGTTAATGGTTAAAGGGGAGAGTTGAGAGTTTAAAGTTTAAATATGAGTGGGAAAAAGTCCCGCACGGAGGGGAAAAGTTCCGGATGATAAAGGACGTTTGGACGGTGGAAAAAAGTCCCGCATGGTGGAAAAAGTTCCGGATGGCGCTCTCCCCCTGTTTATAGGGGGAGGGGACCGCTTCGCGGTGAGGGGATGCGGGTAATAATCCGCATGGTTACTCCTCACTACTCACTCCTCACTACTCACTCCTCACTAAATCCGCACCCCCTCATTTTGCAATTTCTTCTTGTCAAACTCAAAAAAAACGCCCTATTCTTGTGTCGCTTTCGAAAAATATCGTAACTTTGCCCCACAAATCTATCTATCTTTTTATTATTAATCACTTTAAACAAAACGCAAATGAAGAAGTTTTTACTTTCTTTAGCTGTGCTTTTCGCTTCTACAGCAATCGCACAGAAGCAGTACAAGACGGAAGATATGCTTACGGAAATTCCCGATGGCGAATCTTTCCTTCTTGCAGGTGATCCCGATGGTAATCAGTTCTTGACTACTGACGGCCAGAAGAACCTTACTACTGCTCCCGATGATAACTCGCTTATCATCTTCGAAGCAACTGGTGAACAGACTGCAGACGGTGATGAACTCTATGCAATCAAGTTCCAGGCAACTGGTGAGTACATTGAAGATCAGATTATCACTGATGGCATGGACTCTTCAGACATGTTGAACTACAAGCTCCCTTACTTCACTACTACTAAAGACCTCGGTTCTGCTGCTAAGTGGACTATCCTCCCCGCAGAAACTCGTTACAAGGCTACTAAGGGTGATGAAGGTTGGGAACATAACTGGCGTACTTTCACAGGTCAGGGTACTGGTGAAGATACAGAAGAAAGCACTGGTAACAAGTATCCTTACGAAGGTGCATTTGTTATCATGCGCGACAAGCTCACTGAAGGTAATGGTAACGACCCCGTTTACCTCGAACCTCAGAGTGACTATATTATGTTTGCTCCTTGGGGTAACAACGACTGGTATCTCTTTACTTATGCAGAAAAGACTGCTGATGACCTCCTCCAGGAATTCTGGGATACTAACTTCCCCGAAGGTCTCGAAGCTCTCGGTGCTGCTGTAGGTGACAAGGTTGGTCAGTACAAGGAAGAATCTGTAGCAGGTCTTACCGCTGCTTACGAAGCTTACACTAACTGGTTGATTGACGGTGTTGGTGAAGCTGAAGATATTCTTGCTCAGTCAAAGGCTGCTTACGAAGCTCTTGAAATCAACGAAATGACTGACGGTTACTACTACCTCGTAGCTAAGCGTAGCAACTCAGGTGTGATGGACGACAACGGCGTAATGCGCGGTGTTGAAAACTTCAATATTCCCCGTAAGGAAGACGAATCTATCGACTTGACTTTGGAATCTTCAAGATACCTTTGGTACTTCACTGAAAATACAGAAAAGGGTACTTACACAATTAAGAACTTCGGTACTGGTAAGTACGTGAAGACTGCTGCTCACAATGACAACACAGGTATCAAGACTGGTGACCTTGCTGATGCAGTTGACTACACTGTAGTTTATTCAGAAGAATTCCCCGGTACTGTAATCTTCAAGCACTTCAACGATAAAGGCGAACGTGACTGTTCTTGGAACTACTTCCACGGCAACGGTAAGGTTATCGGTAACTGGTATCCCGAAGATGATGGTAACTCATTCTTCCTCTACAATGTAGATGAAGCTTTGGTTTTAGCTATCGAAGACGAAGTTGCTCAGTATGAACTTAACATGCAACTTCAGGAACTTTACAGCCAGGCTACAAGTGATTACAACAAGGGTGTTGCTTACGAACCCGAAGCTGCTTGCACTAAGGATGATAACTTCTCTAACCGTGGTTACCTCTTCGGTGAAACTAAGACTGTAGACGAAGTTGACGAAACAACTGGTGAAACAACTCAGGTTGAAAAGTTCGTTTCTAACTTGACAATGGTTGACAAGGCTGGTGTAGATTGTATCATGCACTCAGGTGACGGTGCTGGTCTTCCCGGTTTGTTTGATGGTGATTTCACTAATCACTTCCACTCAACTTGGAGCGGTAACCAGTATCCTTATTTCTTCGAAGTTGACCTCGGTGAAGGTACTCAGCTTGAAGCTATTGCTATTAAGTTCATGCGTCGTTTGAACTCTGATGCTCACAATGGTAGCTTTACTTCTGGTGAAATGATTGTATTCGGTCGTAACTCTCTCGACGAAGAATGGACACAGTGCTCTAACATGGCAATTACTTATGACATCAACGTAATGGAACGTGATGCTGAAGGTAATGTTGTTGTAAATGAAGAAACTGGTGAACCTACTGTATGGAAGGAAAAGGGTGTTGGTATCGGTGCTTGTGGTCTCGGTGCTAAGTATCGTTACCTCCGTCTCCAGCACTACAAGACTTGTCACAAGCAAATCAACGGTGCTGATAACAGGGAAAACACTTACTTCTCTGCAACTGAAATTGCACTCTTCGCTGCTACTTACGCTCCTGAAAAGTCTTTGAATGGTGCTGTTCCCGCTGACATCCTCGCTGCTTTCGAAGCAGAAATGGCTAAGGCTAAGGCTGAACTCGAAGCAGGTAAGGCTACTGCTGCTCAGATTGCTGCTCTTCAGGAAGCTTACAACGAATTCCTCGCTAACTTCCCCGAACCTTCACGTCTTACTAATGCCATCAACGCTGCGAAGACTATTGCTGAAGGTCTCCCCGTTGACGATGCTGAAGTTGGTTACTATCCTCAGACTGCCCTCGATGCTTACAACGCAGTAATCGCTGAAGTTGAAGGTACTGTTGCTGACGTAATGACTCTCGAAGCTATCAACGCTGGTGTTGCTAAGCTTGACGCTGCTAAGGCTGAACTCTTGAAGTCTCTCAACATGTTCGCTTCTGGTTTCTATCAGTTGAAGATGGCTGGCGGTGGCTACGAAGAAGCGCTTATGCACTCTTCACGCGTTGCTGCTGACACTAAGGAAGTAAAGGGTCTCCGTGCTGAATTTGCTAAGCAGACTGGTAATGTTGACGAAGGTCTCGTTGATGACGAAAACTACATCAGCAAGGTTTCTTCTGTATGGTACTTCGAAGTAGGTGAAAACAATAAGGTGGCTATCCGCTCACTCGCTAATGGTCTCTACCTCCAGCCCGTTCTCGCTAACTTCAACTACGTTCAGATGACTCCTGAAAAGGCTTGGTTCGAAGTTCAGGCAGACGGTTTGAAGAATGGTGGTGTTTATAACTTCATCGTAGGTACTGACACTGTTCCCGCAACTGCTGGTCGTCCTCTCTACGCAAACATCAACTCTAGCACAAGCATGCAGAACGGTTACCTCGTTTCTTGGTTCGGTGCTGATGGTGGTGACAACTCAACAATGAAGATTGAAGAAGTTGACTTCAGTAACTTTGCTTACGGTGCTAACACATTCGTATTTGGCACTAACAAGACTCAGTTCTTCACATTGCCTTACGATGCTTACATCTACTCTCAGGAAGCTGCAGTTTGTGAAGTTGAAGGTTTCTACACAGATCCCGAAACTAACGAAATGGCTATCTACTTCAAGAAGCTCGGAGATGGTGCTAAGCTCAACGCTGGTCAGGCTTACCTCGTACAGACTACTTCTGACATCGACTTCCTCTCTGTAGAACTCGAAGAAGAAAACATTACTGGTTTCGAAAACTTCAACTACTCTTACGAACCTAAGGAAGTAAACGGTCTCCAGGCTACTATCTTCTCTGAAAAGGTTGGTAACAATTACGGTAAGCTCAACCTCGCTAACCGTATCGTAGCTACTGAAACTACTGAAGAAAACGGTGAAGAAGTATTGGTTACTATCGATCCTCTCGCTGGTTACATCAACACAACTAACATGCCTACTCTCGAAGCTGCTCCCGAAGGCGAAGAATACGTGAAGATCGTATCTCTCGTTGCTAAGGATGGTCTCACAGCAATCGAAGGCGTAGAAGTTGCTCCCGCTGCTAAGTCAGGCATCTACACTATCTCAGGTGTACGCCTCAACTCAGCGAAGAACCTCCCCGCAGGTATCTACGTAATCAACGGTAAGAAGGTTGTTAAGTAATTAACACAAGTTGTTAAATTATTAACACACTCCTTATAAACATAAGGGCAGTCCGCAAGGGCTGCCCTTTTTTGTGTATATATTATATAATGAGTACATACGCAGAAGAAAGTTTGAATGAAAAAGTCCGCACGGCGGGATATATCCGGATGGTGAGAAAAGTCCGGATGGCGTGAGAATTCCGGATGGCGCTCTCCCCCTGTTTATAGGGGGAGGGGACCGCTTCGCGGTGAG
>CALCUV010000153.1 GCA_937906765.1 uncultured Prevotella sp. | reverse complement strand
GCACGTGATTTGTAATCTCGGGGTCGTTGGTTCGAATCCGACAAGAGGCTCAAAGTGAATTAGGGAAACCTAATTCACTTTTTTTTTGTAAACAATGTGTTTAAGTTTTTTTAATAATCGTAGTATTTTCTTAATTTTGTAGCGTGAATACGTAATATTAATATTTAATACACATTATCTGTCACTTCATATAACAACTATTAAAAATCTAAACAACAATCATTTATTACAATTTTTATATCTTTACATTATGAAAAAACTTGCACTCCTTTTGCTTGCTTTCTGTGCTTTTTTCGGCGCTGAAGCACAAGACAAAAAGGTGGCTATTGCTTCGGCAACAGCATCAGCTTCTCAACCTGGAGAAGAAGCGAAGTATGCCATTGACGGCAACTACAACACTATGTGGCATAGTCCTTATAGCGGTACAAATTTCAGCACTTTGACATTCACGGTGAAACTGAAAGAAGTATCAAAAGTTGACTATGTAAAGTATGTACCTCGTTGCGACAATAGCGACAATGGTAACTGGATTAAGGTTGAAGTATTATATTCAGATAAAACATCTGGAAGCACATTTACATCTATTGGTACGTATCAACCTAATGGAGTTTCAACACCTACGGAATTTGATTTAGGTGGTGTAGAATGCGGACAGATTCGTTTTAAGATTAAGGGTGGTTATTTTAATGTGGCATCAGCTGCAGAAATTGAAGTTTATCAAATTGACAACACCAAGCGTGAAGCGTTTGCCACTTATTTCTCTGATGACCTCTATTCAGAATTGAAACCTGAAGTTACTTCAAGTGAAGGTATTGAAGATGCAGACGTGAAGCAACTCGTTGACAATCTTCTTACGAATGCCGACAAGTATAAGAAGTTCCGCGTTGGAGAATATGAAGCGTACATGCCTACAAGCACACTTCGCAATATGTTGAAGATAAGTAGTCAGTATAACAACTATGAAAACCCCACTGGTGTTTACCTCAAGGCTGGCGAATCTTGTCTTGTTGTTGCAAGTGGCATTGGTAGTGCTTCAGTTGGTTTGAAGATTAAGAACTGGTATGAAAATGAAAATTCTAGTTCGTATGCTTTGAAGAATGGTTTAAATTATATTACAGCAACTTCCGAAGGTAACGTATTTGTTGACTACTACACAGCAAATTTTGAAACTGCTCCTAACGTAAAACTCCACTTCATCAATGCTCCCGTTCAGGGTTATTGGGATCAGGAAACGATGACAAATGCCGATTGGATTGAAATGCTTAAGGGCAAGAAAGCAGATGACCATTCTATCATCATCACACGCTCAAAGCATGCACAGACAGCTTATCCCGTAAGCGCATGGTTGCAACACTGCCCTACAAACGTAGACTCAACGATGACGCTCTATCAGCAGGTACAGTGGGCAGAACGAGACATTCTCGGTTTGGAACGTTATGGCAAGCAAGTGAAGAACCGTCAACTTTTCTATGCAACGAATTATGGTTTTATGGCAGCAGGGAGCGAAGGTTCATACTGTAATTACACAAGTCTTGGTGGAATTATGTGCCCCGACTCTAAGCGTTTCGATTTCTGGGGTGTTGGTCACGAATGGGGGCACAACAATCAGGTAACTCCTGGTTTCAAGTGGTCAGGTTGTGGTGAGACCACTAATAATATCTATGCAGCTTGGGCGCAGCTCAACTTTACAGGCAATCGTCATAGTCTCCGTCTTGAAGACGAAGTATCTGGTGTAAATGATTACTCTGGCATGCGTGGTGGTCGCTTCCAAACATACTTCGAAGAAGGTATTCGTAAGGGTGTTGCTTGGCAGTTGCAGGATGGCCCCGACTATCACGGTGCTACTCCTAATGAAATTACCGTTCAAGGTCAAGATGCCAACGGTAAGAACACTGGAACAGTTAAAACTACAAGTCGTAACTATGACCACTTTGTTAAACTTGCTCCTTTCTGGCAATTGACACTTTGGGGAACATTGGCTGGTAAGTGTCCAGACATCGTTCCTATGGTTATTGAGTCTATTCGCACTACAGACAATTACGGTTCTACTTACAACACCAATGGTAAGCAGCAAATTAATTGGATGAAAATTGCTTGTGATAGCACGAAGATAAATCTCCTTCCCTTCTTTGAAAAGGCAGGTATGCTCCGTCCTATCAACGCATATATTGAAGACTACGGAGCAGGTTGGAACATCATTAACGAAAAGATGATTAACGACCTCAAGGCATATGTGGCAAAGCAAGGTTATGCTGATTTCACGGAAGAAATTAACTATATCAATGCTCACAACTTCCACATCTACCGCGATAATCTTAAACTTGAAGTTCCCTCTACACTTGGCACAGGTTGCTCATATAGTTCAGGAAAGGTAAAGGTGCAACACGCTCAGGTGAAGAATGCTGTAGCGTTTGAAACTTACAATGCCGCAGGCGAACTTATCCGCATTACAATGTATGGTCTTGGCAGTGACGACGCACACTCTTTCACACAAGTGCTCTATCCTGGTGCATCAAACGAGGCAGATGCAGCTGCTTACATCATGGCAGTAGGTTATGACGGCACACGCACAAAGATTTACGAAATGCTGAATGAGGTTGTTACGCTTACGCCCAATCACTACTATCGTATTACTAGCAACGGCAAGGGCAATGTGCTTACTTGCGGTAAAGGTTCGGAAATCGGTTTAGACGGTAGCATTACTTGGAATCTGAATCGCACTACTAGCAGCAATAGTAATTACGACCAAATTTGGTGTTGGGAAGAACGTGACGGTAAGACCTATCTCTACAACCCTCAAGCTAACCACTACGCAGGCGGAGAGGGTAATTCAAAGATGGAAAAGCTTTACGATAAGGCTTCAGCTCCCGCATGGAATTCCGTTTGTGTTGACGAAGCTAAGAATCTGTATGTATTAAATATTGACGGCACTGGCAATTATCTTAATGCATATTCTGCAACTGAGACAGGTTTCTGGAGCGGAGGCGAAAGCGATGCCAACAATATTTGGAAGGTACAAGAAGTTAAGTTCATATCTATCAGCGTTCCTGAATCAGGATATGTAAACTACTGCATCCCCTTCCCTGTTTCACTCGAGGAAGGTCTTACTGCTTATACCATTTCAGGTCACGAATCACTCACTTATGAAGGAGTTGCTTATGATTACGCACTTCTCGAAGCTATCCCTGGAAACATTGTACCAGCAAATGAACCTGTGATTTTCGGTGGGGAAAAGGGAGGATATCGTCTTACATTCGTTCCTGGTTATTCTACAGAATTGACTCAGAAGAACATCCTCAAAGGTGTAGGTATCAAGCAGCGTTTTGACAAGACAACTATTCTTTCATCATTCAAGAATGCAGAAGAAGCCGGTACAACTTCTTATATTACAGATGCTTCAACTACTACAGTTAATGTAAATAAGTGTTACATTCTTAAGGAAGACGTAAACAATTTGTCTAAGCTCTATCTTGCAGAAAAGAATACAATTACTGCAATTGAATCAACTACAACTACTCCCGAATCTACAAAGTTCTATAATTTGGATGGAACGAAGGCAACGAAACTCCAATCAGGTAAGATTTATATCACCACTGAAGGAAAGAAGATTTTGGTAAAGTAAATTCATTCGTGCAACATAAGTATAAAAGAAGGGTGTGTCCTAGGACACACCCTTCTTTTTGTTATCCCTGCCGTATTTTAAACTTTTGATTACTTCAGAAGATGCTTGTACATACAACCTTTTAACCGACATAAGGTATATTATAATATATTGGTAAAGATAAAGGTTGATTAATTATTCTTTCTTATGACTCCCCCTCGCTTTTTATTTTTCGTTGTTTTTCTACCTGATGATTTCGACATGCTTTTCTTTCTTATCCCCGAACCCTTCCGAGAGTTTCGAGTCAAAGTTTCTGAATCGGGCGTTGTGAAACCTTGAGGAAGAGGAAGACGTGGAATCTCCTTTTCGAGCAATTTTTCAATGGACAACAATCGGGAGTAGTCAGATGGACTTACAAAAGTAATTGCCCTACCCGACCGACCAGCACGACCCGCGCGACCTATTCGATGGATATATTCTTCGGCATCGCGAGGTGTGTCATAGTTTATTACCAATGAAATATCATCAATGTCTATGCCTCGCGCTACAATATCCGTTGCTACAAGGATATCTATTTGACGCGCTTTGAATTGTTGCATGGTCTTGTCTCGCTCGGGTTGTGTCAAATCAGAATGCATCTGAGCAACATTAAAGTTTAAGCGCGTGATGCTTTGATAAAGCGCTTTGACCTTTTGCTTTGAGGAAGAGAAGAGAATAACACGTTCTGGGGTAATGCCCGTAAATAGCGTTTCGATTATTTTAAGTTTGTCCTCTTCATGGCAGATACAAACAGATTGCTCAATCGTTTCTGCAGGTTTGCTAATAGCAATGTTGACTTCAACGGGATGGCGCGTTATATTCTTCACCAACTGCCGAATCTTATCGGGCATCGTTGCTGAAAAAAGAATTGTTTGTCGTTCTGCGGGTAATTGATTTATGATAGTTTGAATATCTTCGGCAAATCCCATATCGAGCATTCGGTCTGCCTCGTCAAGGACGAAATGTGTCGTACGACTCAAGTCTAACGTGCCCAATTGAAGATGAGCAATCAATCTCCCAGGAGTGGCGATAACTACGTCTGCTCCTTGTTGCAGACTCTTGCGCTCTTGCTCATAACGTATTCCATCATTTCCACCATAGATTGCCACACAAGAAACATTCATATAATAAGCAAACCCTTGGAGCGCTTGATCTATCTGACGGGCAAGTTCACGAGTGGGTGCCATAATCAAACAATTAACGGCATCATTGGGATGTGATTCTTTTTGAAGAAGCGTAAGTATGGGCAAAAGATAGGCTGCGGTTTTTCCCGTTCCTGTTTGTGCAATACCCACCAAATCCTTATTCTCCAAAAGGTGAGGAATACACTTTTCTTGTATCGGACTACAAGTTTCGAAGCGCATGTCATAAAGCGCATCTAATATATCTTCAGAAAGAGGAAGGTCTTCGAAATACATAGTTGATATTAAAGTAATTAAGAATATTATAAAAAGCAAAGATAAAAGAGCAAGACTTTTCGATGAGATATCCACGCTTATGCCGTTTCATCCCCCATTAAGAATCTTTTCTCTTTTATCTTTTCTTGTTTAACGTGTCTATTGTGGTGCACGCTTATAAAGCCAGAATGCGATTCCTGCAAAGATTATATTAGGAATCCATGTCGATATAAAGGCCGACCACCCAGCATTAATAGCAAATGTTGCAAAGATTGTTTGGAACATGATGTAGGTAAAACTTAATGCAATACCGACACCAATCGAGAATCCCATTCCACCTTTGCGCTTTTCCGCCGAAAGCGACGCGCCAATAAGCGTTAGAATAAATGCGGCAAAAGGCGATGCAAAACGTTTGTGATATTCCACTTCAAACGTACTTACTCCAGCAGCACCTCTTAGTTTCTGTTTCTTGCTGACCTTTGACGTAGAAGAAATCCTTAGGTTCCATAAAAATTACGGTGTCCATAACCGACCCACTTTTTATTTCCTCTCGTCCATCAACCATTGTGCGGATTTGGTAATTACGTAATGTCCATGAATAAGGGCGCTCGGCAAGTGTGTCATATTGAATGGTTTGAGCCGTCAAGTGACTTACCATATCCTTGTCCTCAAACTTATCCAGCGAAAACCACTCTTACGCACATTATCAAAACGCGTGATATAAGCAATAACGCCTGTGTCCACCTGCATCTGAATGTTCTCGGCAACGGTGATATTGCGCTTTTTGATATACATGTTATAGAAATCCACCTTCGCAACATTTCCCTTAGGGATAACGTATGCACCAAGAAGGAAAGTGGTAACAGCAATCAACCCTGCCGAAATCATGTAGGGACGCAGAAGTCTTGAGAAACTCATCCCTGCACTCTTCATCGCAATAATCTCAGAATTGCCCGCTAACTTTGTAGTAAAAAAGATTACTGAGATAAAAACAAATAGCGGACTGAAGAGGTTGATGAAGTAAGGTATGAAATTGAGGTAATAATCAAAGATAATCTGCTCTGTCGTAGCATTACTTTGCGTCAACTTGTCGATATTCGTATTGAAGTCAAAAATGATTCCAATCGTAATGATTATGGTTATTAGGAAGAAGTAGGTCGTTAGAAACTTCTTGATGATGTAGAGGTCTAACTTATAGATTCCTATTTTGTTGAGATTCATCATAAATATAGGCGGTATATGCAGAAAGGTTATTAGTGGGGAGTTGCTGGAGAAGAAACTTGAGACTGAGGGAGAAACTTATTATATGTAGCATATCTACTCAGAAACATCTCCTCCAAATTCCAAAACAATTAAAGTCTTCTACCTAATTTTTCCACCATAATCTTCTTCCACGTTACAAACGTTCCATCAAGGATGTGCTTACGCGCTTCCTTTACTAACCACAAGTAGAAAGCAAGGTTATGAATAGAACCAATTTGAAGTGCTAAAAGTTCCTTGGCTTTGTAAAGATGGTGCAGATATGCTTTTGTGTAATGAGTATCTACAAAACTATGCCCCATGGGGTCGATAGGCGAAAAGTCATCAGCCCACTTCGCATTGCGCATGTTTAAAATGCCCTCTGAAGTAAAGAGACAAGCATTGCGACCATTACGCGTAGGCATCACGCAATCAAACATGTCAACACCTCGCTCAATAGCCTCAAGGATATTTATGGGAGTGCCAACCCCCATCAAATATCGTGGACGGTCAGTGGGCAATTCTTCATTAACCACCTCAATCATCTCATACATTTGCTCGGCAGGTTCACCCACGGCAAGTCCGCCAATGGCATAACCTTCGGCATTAAAGTCAGCCATGAAGCGCGCACTTTCTTTGCGTAAGTCTTTATACACACACCCTTGCACAATAGGGAAAAGCGATTGATGATACCCATACTTTGGTTCTGTTTCATTAAAGCGCTTGATGCAACGTTTTAACCAGTCATGAGTCAAATCAAGACTTTTGCGAGCATATGAAAAATCCGCCGTGCCTGGAGGGCATTCATCAAATGCCATCATAATGTCGGCACCAATCGTGCGCTCAATATCCATCACCTTTTCAGGCGTAAAGAAATGCTTACTACCATCGATGTGTGAACGAAACTCACATCCATCTGCCGTAAGTTTACGAATACCTGTAAGCGAGAAGACCTGAAAGCCGCCTGAGTCTGTTAACATAGGGCGGTCAAATCCGTTGAATTTATGCAAACCACCTGCTTTCTCTATAATGTCAAGACCTGGACGTAGATAAAGGTGATACGTATTGCCTAATATAATTTGTGCTTGAATATCCTCCTTTATCTCATGAAGATGCACGCCTTTTACGCTCCCAACTGTGCCAACGGGCATAAAAATGGGCGTTTCAATTTGTCCATGATCCGTAGTAATAAGTCCAGCACGTGCATTGCTATGACCGTCTGTATGAAGAAGATTAAACGTTAGTGGCATGAATTTTTCACATTATAATTTATGCAAAATTAAGAAAAAAAGGTGTATCTACTCCTCCCTGCTTCATATATATCACAAAAATAGTGTAATTTTGCTTATCTTTGTTCTTGACGCTTCTCTTTAGAAGCATTAAAAATAAGATTACTTTAGCGATTTTTTAAGTCTCACTTAGTTTTTCTTAAGTCTCAAATAATTTTTCTTAAGTCTCACTTAATTTTTCCTAAGTCTGACTTAATATCATCTAAATCACCCTACCCATTTTTACAACGCTTTAATCACACTTCATGTCATACTTTGACTTTAAAAACTTCCGCATTTATCACGACCGTTGTGCCATGAAGGTGGGCACAGATGGGGTGTTGCTTGGCGCATGGGCACCAGTAG
>CALCUV010000152.1 GCA_937906765.1 uncultured Prevotella sp. | reverse complement strand
AAATTAGAGAGTAGTTAGTAGAGAGTAGTTAGTAGCGCCATCCGGAGTGTCGTTCCGCATGGCAAACTCCTCTCTCCTCACTCCTCTCTCCTCACTTTTCATACCCTCCTAACCTCAGAACTTTAGAACGTCTTAACCTCAGAACCTCCTAACCTTACAACCTCAAAACAACTTAACCTTGTAACCTATAAAACCTTATAAAAATGAAATTCTCTAAATCAACAATTATCATCCTTGCCATTGTGGCAATTATCCTTGTGTGGGGCGTAACGTCTTACAATAGTTTGGTTTCGCAAGACGAAATGGTCAACACCGAATGGGCAAACCTTCAGACACAATACCAACGTCGTGCCGACCTTATCCCTAACCTCGTTAACACTGTGAAGGGTTATGCTGCACATGAAAGCAAGACGCTTCAAGACGTGGTAGATGCTCGTGCAAAGGCCACTCAGATTACGCTCAATGCCGAAGACTTGACGGAAGAAAACTTACGTAAATTCCAGGAAGCGCAAAGCGAACTTTCGAAAGGTTTAGGCAAACTCATGGCTGTTGCAGAAAGTTATCCCGACCCAAGGCAAGTCAAAACTTTTCGGAACTCCAGGCGCAATTAGAGGGTACGGAAAATCGCATTGCCGAAAGTCGTCGCCTCTATAACAATGCCGTGAAGGAATATAACGTAAGTGTGCGCCGCGTTCCCAAGAGCATTATTGCGGGTATGTTCGGTTTTGAAAAGAAAGTGCCTTTTGAAGCTTCAGAAGCAGCACAGACAGCACCTACAGTGGAATTTTGAATGAGGTCGTAAGGTAGCTTCGCTTTAGGGTTTAAGGTTTTAAGGACTGTGCATACCGAATGGCACCTCATAACCTTATAACCTCATAACCTTACATTCTAAAAACCTTATAACCTCTTAACTTCAGAACTTCAGAACCTCATAACCTCTTAACCTAAAAACATTATAACCTACAAATATGGACAAGAATCAGCGTTACATGATGCGCGGTGTAAGCGCAATGAAAGAAGATGTGCACAACGCCATCAAGAATATTGATAAGGGTATCTTCCCCCAAGCATTCTGTAAGATTATCCCCGACATCCTCGGCGGAGATCCCGAATACTGTAACATTATGCACGCCGACGGTGCCGGAACAAAGTCTTCGTTGGCTTACATGTATTGGAAAGAAACTGGTGATATTTCCGTTTGGAAAGGCATTGCGCAAGATGCGCTTATCATGAACACTGACGACCTTCTTTGCGTGGGTGCTGTGGATAACATCCTCGTGAGTTCAACTATCGGTCGCAACAAAATGTTGATTCCCGGTGAAGTTATCTCTGCCATCATCAACGGCACTGATGAATTGCTCCAGCAGATGCGTGACATGGGCGTGGGTATCTATGCTACAGGTGGCGAAACAGCTGACGTAGGCGACCTCGTGCGTACTATTATCGTGGACTCTACAGTTACGTGTCGCATGAAGCGTAGCGACGTAATTGATAATGCAAACATTCGCCCCGGCGACGTTATCGTAGGTCTTTCTTCTTGCGGACAGGCAACTTACGAAACGGAATACAATGGCGGTATGGGTTCTAACGGACTCACCTCTGCGCGTCACGACGTTTTCGCAAAGTATCTTGCTGAAAAATATCCCGAAAGTTTTGACAAGGCAGTGCCTGAAGAACTCGTTTATAGCGGTGGTTATAAGTTGACTGACGCAGTTGAAGGCGCTCCTTTGAATGCTGGTAAACTTGTTCTTTCACCCACGCGTACTTATGCCCCAGTTGTGAAGAAGTTGCTCGACGAACTCCGTCCCCGCATTCACGGTATGGTACACTGCACAGGCGGTGCGCAGACAAAAGTGCTTCACTTTGTGAGCGACAACTGCCGTGTCATTAAGGACAATATGTTCCCCGTGCCTCCCCTCTTTAAGGCAATCCACGAACAGAGTGGCACTGATTGGGCAGAAATGTACAAAGTGTTCAACATGGGTCACCGTCTCGAAATTTACGTTGCTCCCGAAGATGCAGAGCGCGTAATTGAAATTTCAAAGAGCTTTAACATCGACGCACAGATTGTAGGTCGCATTGAAGAAGGCAAGAAGAGTCTTACCATTAAGAGCGAATTTGGTGAGTTTAACTACTAAGTTTAGTCTCTAAATTTAGTCATCGTAAAGCGATGAAGTATCTAAATACAGTAAAGCGCTTTGTGGCAACGTGCATCTTGGCGCTTACTTTCACACAAGTGAGTGTGGCGGGTGTTGTCATTAATGACACGCTCAAGAGTGAGGTGCTCAATAGCGAAATTCCGTTTTGCGTTTATCTTCCTGACGGTTTTAATCGTAACACGGAGCAGACTTATCCCGTGCTTTACTTGCTTCATGGTCTCACTGACAATGAGCGTTCGTGGACAGACAAAGGGCAGATGGAGCGTGTGGCAGACGACTTGATGCGTAGCGGAGAGTCGCGCCAAATGGTGATAGTTATGCCCTGCGCTGGCGGACGAGATATTCATAATGTCTGGAATGGTTATTTCAATATGCCAGGATGGAATTATGAAGACTTTTTCTTTAACGAACTCATGTCTGCCGTGGAGAAGAAATATAGAGTGAGAAACACTCGTGAATGGCGTGCCATTGCCGGACTCTCAATGGGTGGTGGCGGTAGCGTAGGTTATGCGTTGCGTTACCCTGAGAAGTTCTGCGCTTGTTATGCCATGAGTGCGTGGTTGGGAAGTAATAAGCAGTTACAGCATGCCAAGCAGAACAGTAAGAGCAAATTCTATTATTTGCAAGAGACTGTAGATAGTTTGGCTGCAACAAAAGTGCTCAAAGCCAGCACTGCGGAGGAACGCAAATACATCAGCAACGTAGCATGGTTTATTGACTGTGGCGACGATGACTTCTTGTTAGACCAATCACTCGAATTTTATCAAACCATGCGCCACTTGCGCGTCCCTGCTCAATTCCGCGTTCGCGACGGAAACCATAATTGGGAATATTGGCATACGGCATTGCGCATTTGTTTGCCTTTTGTGTCGCGCAATATGGGAGAGGAATAACGATGAACGGTTAACGTTTAAAGGTTAACGATGAACGGTTAACGGTTAACGATGAACGGTTAAAGGTTATCGTTTAATGGTGAAGGGGTAATGGTTAACGATTGCCTGTTAATATCAAAAAAATAATCAATAAAAATAGAATGGCAGATAACAATAGTTTGTTAGAAAAACTTGAAGGACTTCAGGCGCGTTTTGAAGAAGTAAGCACGCTCATCACTGACCCTAATGTCATTGCTGATCAGCAACGCTATGTGCGCCTTACGAAAGAATATAAAGAACTTGAGGACCTTATGAATGCCCGCAAGGAATATGCTAACCTCCTTGGCAATCTTGCGGAAAGTAAGGATATTCTCATGAACGAGCAAGACCCCGAAATGAAGGAAATGGCGCGCGAAGAAATCCAACTCTGCGAAGCGCGCATTCCTGAACTTGAGGAACAAATCAAACTGATGCTCGTGCCCAAGGATCCCGAAGATGCTAAAAACGTCGTGCTCGAAATCCGTGGCGGTACGGGTGGCGATGAAGCCGCGCTCTTTGCGGGCGACCTCTTCCGCATGTACACAAAGTATTGCGAATCCAAGGGGTGGAAACTCGAAGTCAGTTCCTGTAGCGAAGGCGCAGCTGGCGGTTTCAAGGAAATTGTCTGCAGTGTGACGGGCGTAGATGTTTACGGCACGATGAAGTATGAGAGCGGGGTGCACCGCGTTCAGCGCGTTCCCGCCACAGAAACGCAAGGCCGTGTGCACACGTCTGCCGCAACCGTAGCCGTTTTGCCCGAGGCCGAAGCCTTTGACGTAGTCATCAACGAGGGAGAAATTAAGTGGGACACCTTCCGCTCCAGCGGTGCCGGTGGTCAGAATGTCAATAAGGTGGAATCAGGAGTGCGCCTGCGCTATAACTGGAAAAACCCCATCACGGGCACTGTGGAGGAAATCCTTATTGAATGTACCGAAACGCGCGACCAGCCCAAGAACAAGGAGCGCGCACTTGCCCGCCTCCGCACGTTTATCTATGACAAGGAGCACCAAAAGTATGTTGACGACATCGCTTCCCGCCGAAAGACCCTCGTTTCTACGGGCGACCGCTCGGCAAAGATTCGCACCTATAACTATCCCCAGGGGCGCATCACGGACCATCGCATCAACTACACCATTTACAACCTCTCCGCCTTCATGGATGGCGACATCCAGGACTGCCTTGACCACCTCATTGTGGCTGAAAACGCAGAGCGACTGAAGGAGGCGGAACTCTAAGGCAGGCAGAAGCGAAACTGCAACTTATTAACCTCAAAAAATAATTATTATGAAAAAAAGTCTTCATTCAATCGTTAGCACACTTATGCTTTGTGTAGCGCTCGTATGCAGTGCTTGTACAAGTGAATCAAAACTTCAAATCGCCGCTTCCGTAGCAGATATGGAATGCCCTATTGATTGTGGTCCTGGCATGGAAATCACTTCTGTAGATGTGCAGGGTGGTGATCTCGTTTACACATGTGAAGTGAACGAAAGCATTAGTGGCGTTTATGACTTGCAACAATTGGATTCCCCTGTGGTGAAGCAGGCCATGAAGGAAGCGCTCTTTTCTCAAAATTCATCAGAAGTCCAGGAACTCTTAGACATTCTGAAGGACGCCAATGCCGACATCAAATTTAAATATTATGGCATTGAATCAGGAGAAACCGTTACAATAACCATCCACGATTACGAACTTTAATCAGCATTTCACCTGCTTCATGCGAGAGGAGCGATGCGGGGCGCCGTTTCCGAAAAACAGCCCCCACAGACAACATCCTCCCCGCTCGTAATGCCTCAGCACTTCCGCTACGTAAAATCAGCGTAAAACAAAGACTTAAATAGTCAAAATGAAGTCTCAAGGAATTTAAATTCTTTGAGGCTTTATTTTTCTTATAATAGATACAATTTGAAGTGTCTAAACTCTAATCTCGTTTCTGTGATGAAGTATTGGTGTTTACCCATGTTTAGGATGACGCTCTAGAGGCGGGAACCGTCCATGGAATAACTTGATGCTCATGAAACGAGCATGCGGGGGAGAACGAAGTGAGCGGCTGGGGGCGCTGTTTGCATCCTTTAAAAAAGATTAAATGTCTCCTCACATGGTGATAGTTAAACGATTTTTAAGTAATTTTACCACGATAAAATTTAAAACCTTAATCCTATGAAAAACCGTGTTCGTGGCTTCCTTTTCCCATTGTTCGCCCTGATGTGCTTGCAGGGCGGTGCGCAGGTGACGAATGGTCAGACCGTTTTGATTACGTCGGAGGCGCAGTTGAGCAGTCCTTTCACCGAACCGAATGAGGGGCAATATTTGAGTGCGCTTTTGGATGGCGACACGCAAACTTATTGGCACAGTTGCTATAGTCGTTCGGACGCGAGCGCGCTTCACTGGATTGAAGTGGCGCTTCGCGAAC
>CALCUV010000151.1 GCA_937906765.1 uncultured Prevotella sp. | reverse complement strand
GTTTAGCATGGGCGTGAAAAGCCGTGCCGAACTCGACATTGCCGAAGCTGATTTCCAGCATGAGCATCAGAAGTTGCTCCTGCAGATGCAGAATCTCCACCACGACTCTGTCACCACCCTCTTGCGCCGAGAGATGATTGTGGCAGACCGCAACACGGCGGAACTCAAGTGGCAGACGGTGCAGCAACGCACGAACGACCTCTTCGTTGTGGCACCTACCTCGGGGCAACTCGGTAACCTCAATCTCACCCTCGGACAGCAAGTTTCGGGCGGTTCTAAAATTGGTGAAATCAAGGTGATGAGTGAATATAAAATCCGAACTTCGCTCAGCGAATATTATGTGGAGCGCATCCATGCCGGACTGCCTGCCAACATCATCCAAAAGCAAGACACCTTTACGCTTCAGATTTCCCGCGTCATGCCCGAAGTGCGCGACCGTAAGTTTGACACCGACCTCACCTTCACCAGCACAACGCCCGACAACATTCGTTTGGGCAAGAGTTACCGAGTAAGAATTGAACTCGGGCAACCTGAACAGGCGGTTATCATTCCCCGTGGCGACTTCTACCAAAAGACAGGCGGTCGCTGGATTTATTGTATCGACAACGACGGCATTGCCCGCCGCAAAGAAATAAAAATTGGGCGCCAAAACCCCGAGCAGTACGAAGTCATTGACGGACTCCAACCCGAAGACAAGGTCATTATCAGTGGGTATGAACAACTGGGGGATTTTGAAGAGATAGTTATTAAATAAAAGGAGAAATGAGAAATGAGAAAGGAGAAAGAACCTTGCGGAGTGAAGTCCCGAATGGCACTCTCCCCCTGTTTATAGGGGGAGGGGACCACGAAGTGGTGAGGGGGTGCCTAAAAACATCCACCAACATAAAAACACAAGCGCTCCATACAGACAAAACAATCCCCAACTCCCCCTTCGCAAAAACTAAACCTATTTTAGCAAAAACAATTAGTATCTTTAGCGAGACAATTAGTAATAGAATTTCAATTTAGTTAGAAAGAATTTTTGCGGGAATAGACGGGTGATTTTCGGGGAGTTATAAGAACCTTCTTATGAACCTGTATTTTTAATAACTTCTTCTCGCTTGTAATCTGCACCCCCTCACCAGCAAAGCTGGTCCCAATTGATTTCGCTACGCTCATCTTCCTCCTTCTCGTAAGACATAGTATAAACAAGTTTATCCTCTGTCCTTACTTCGTGCGTCGGTTCCCCCTATAAACAGGGGGAGAGCGCCATCCGGATATTTACCCCGCACTATTCTTTCTTTTTCAATATTAAATTCCCAAAATGCGCACCCTAACCATCAACCTCCTACAAGCCCTGCGCCACATACGTCGCAATCTTGGGCAAAGCCTTCTTATTGTCTGCATCATCTCTATGGCGCTGACTGCTTTTGTGTTCTCTGCCGCTACGATATGGCACGTGACGCATGAGGCAAGTCATATTCCCGATGCGGAAGACGTTTACCTCGTGCAGGTTCAGACCCCCGATGCCTTCCGTACCTTTAACTATAGTATCAATGACAGCGTGGCGTGCGACATTCTGGATCATGCTCCTGCCGATGCCCAAGTGGGGTATTGCATGTATTCAGGCGTTGACATTATCGGTACACGCGACACGACAATCCTACAGCAAACGGTGATTGTGAGTCCAAACTATTACAAGGTGATGCGCCCTGAGTTTGTCAGTGGCAGACCTGCGACGGAGGAAGGCGAAATTGTGCTCTCCGACGAGTGTGCCCTTGCGCTTTTTGGCACTACCGACCTGTTGGGCACAACGATTACGGCTAAGTTCACGCGTGAGAATGACGTGCAGAAACCTTTGCGGGTGACGGGAGTCGTTAAGGCGGAAAGTTGTAAAACGGTTACGTATAACTATACGGCGTATCTCTACAAAAAAGTAGAGCCTACGCCTGAAATAGACTTCTGTTATTCACCCGATGCTATGTCGCTCTACGTCCGCACAGAGCATCCCGAGAGCATGCAACGCATCTTGGATGAAACCGTAGAGCGATTTTCGACATCGCGTTACAACGACGACTTCACGTCCCTCCAACTCGTGCCCTTCAATATGGCTGAATTGATGCGCCATGAGGGAAGTTTTTGGAAAGCAGCTTTCTATCCAGGCGTCTTTCTCATACTCTCTGCGTTGCTCCTCGTTTCGGCATTGTTCTCCTACTTGGCATTGCTCAACACTGGGGCAGACGCTCGCTGGACCGACCATCGCTTGCGCATCTGTTTGGGTGGCGGCAGTCGCGACACCTTGCTCCGCCTGCAGTCTGAGGTGGTGTTGATGATGAGTGGCATTGGCGTGATGACCTTTGTGCTGATGACACTGACGTTCGACACTTTTTTCGAAGGGATGGAGATTCCGCGCTCCGAGGTGTACCTGTGGTTTGCAGGCAGTCTGCTGGCACTGCTCCTTATCCTGCTCACGCTCTGCCTCATTCCCGTGTACCTTCAGAATCGCAGACACCGACGTGCGCTCAAGGGTGCTCCGCAGGGGCGTCCCTCAGCCTTGAACTATCCGCTTGCCGTGGTGCAAGTGGCGGTAAGTGTGTTGCTGCTCTTCTTGGTATGGAACGGGGGCAGACAAATCCACTTTGTGACCAACGATGCCTTGGGCTTGGACGCTGAAGGGGTATATGTCTTCGATTGCCATACTTATAAGGAAAGACAGATGGTCAACACCGATGCCATTGCCCAAGAAATGTGCAACCTTTCGGCGGTTGACACCTGCATTACAAATCAAGAGCTCTTCCAACGCAATTGGATGATTAGCTATATGGTAGATGGCTTTAAGCAGGGCTTAACCATGCTGGAACTTACCGAAGCTACGATTGACTTCTTTAAGATGAAGCCCACCTTGTGGAAACCTATGGAGGGCAAATTTAGATGGGGGGAAGACCAGCTGTTACTCAGCAGCAACGCTGCGGCGTATTACGGAGTGACGCCTGAGCATCCGTATATCCAAACTCCCAAGACCTTTGAGGTCATCGGCACACTCGACCTCTGCACCCGCGATTTTCATCAAGAACCTGAGATTATTGCCTACCGCGCCAACATGGATGAATCGGGAGGTAAAGTTCTCTACTTCCGTTTCCTCCCCGGCAAGGAAAAGGAAGGCATTGCCGCCGTGGAAGAACTCCTGCGCCGTCACGACATTAACCCCGACGCGGGGCAGGTAAGCATCGTCAACTACGGCGAACTTATTGCGCGCGAATATGAAAAGGAGCAACGCTTCCTGTGGTTTTACTCTGTGCTCTCGGCAGTAGGATTGGGCATCGCCCTCTTCGGTTTAATCACCCTCTTGAGTGCCGACCTCCAGCGTCAGCGCCGTGCCCTTGCCATCCGTCGCGTCTTTGGTGCGCACTACAGTGATTGCCTGCGTCGCACGCTCCTTACTTACGGCATCATCGCTACACTCGGTACCATCATCGGACTTTGCGTAGGTTATTACCTCATGACACTGTGGTTGCAAACTTACACCCTGCAAATCACCCTTGGCATCCTTCCCGCCCTCGGTATCATGCTCATCATTGCCCTCATCATCCTCGCCCTTGTTGCCTATAAAGTAAAGGTGTGTTTCAGGGAAAATCCTGCGGAGGTGATAAACAGCTAAACACATTAACATCTTAATTAATATGCTTCTTACCCATCATTTAAAGATTGCATGGCGCAATCTGCAGAAATATAAGTTACAGAATGCGATTAGTATCCTTGCCCTTGCTGTGGGCATTGTAACTCTTGCGGCTACGCACTTTGTGCTCAAACACATGGGACCGCCAGCCATTACTGAAGAACCTTATTATGAGCGCACCTATGTGGCTGAACTCAGTGACGGACAAAACAAGAGTGCTATCATCAAAGAGGATGGCACGCAAAAGTGGATTTTTACTCCTACACGCATTACCACCGAAATGCACGATGCGCTCTTCTCGGGCGGACCCTTGCCCGGTGTGGAGCAAGTGAAGCACAATGCCTTCCTGGGCAGTATCACTATGGGCGGAAGCATGACCTTTACCATGCCCGACGGAAGCGAACGCATGGGTTCATACCGTTATTATGTGTTACAGGCAGAGGACCTCAACTTCTGGGGTATCCGTTCGGCGCTGACGGGCGAGAAAATTCCCGTGCTGGGCGATAAGGAAATCGTCATCAGCGAAATGCATGCGCGCGAGATTTTTGGCAACGAGAATCCCGTAGGGTGCAGCGTGTCCATGTATCACAATGGCGAATGGAAAACATTCACCATCCGCGATGTCTATGCCTCAGAGCGCATTGCCGACGACGTGAGTGACGGAATGTACACCTATGTGGAAGGAGTGAAGGACTATTATCACGTCAATTATGGTCTTGTGTTGCAAGAAGGAACAAACCCCAAGGACGTTGAGGCAGAGATGACGCGCCGCCTGAAAACGCTTGACCCGCAATTCAGTGTGCGCCTCACGCCCCTGAGTAAAAAGATAGACGAGCAAACGGGTCACATGAGTGTTACCCGCACTATCGTTTACCTCATTAGTTCACTCATCCTCGCCGCAGCCTTAATCGGTTTCCTGAAAATGCAGTTGCAACTCTTCCGTATGCGACAACGCGAGGTGGCTTTGCGTCGTGTGCATGGCGCTACGCGTCGCAGCATCTTCCGCCTCTTTGCCTGTGAAACGCTTCTCACCTTCCTGCTTTCTGGCATTGTGGCATACGTGGTTGCCACCTTACTCATCGACTTCGCCAATGCCTCGCTCACGCCCTATCTTAACGATTTTGGTTGGTACATCGAGGGAGTTTACGAAAGTGTGGCGGTAATACTTTTGACTGTTGTGCTCATCAGTTTCTTCGTAGTGTGGCTCACCGTCCGCACAATGGTGCGCCAGCGCCAAAGCATGACGATGCAGTTGCACCGTAGCCGTGGGCATGCCCTGCGTAACACGATGCTGGGCATACAGATTGCCATCTGCATGCTTTTTGTGGGAGGAAGCCTTGCCTTGACGCAATTCAGCGAACTGGCATTAAGGGAAATGAATGTGCCGGAGAATGATGACTTCTACAAGGAGTGCATCTACGTACGCCCCTACGAAACTGATTTGGACTCACCCAAGCTTATGGAATACTTGCGCACAGAGGCGCAGGGCATAGAGCGCTTCATCCCCATGAATCACGATTATCTCCAGTCAAAGGAAATTCAGGAAGATACCGTGGTAAGCGAAAAATGGGGGAGCGTCTTTATTCAAGAGACCATGGTGGGCGACACCGCCATCTTCGACTTTTTGAACATATCTATCAACTGGATGCTTCCCCCGGAGGAGCGCCACGATTGCATCCTGATGAGAGACTCGCTCTATGCCATGATGGAAAGATACGGCTTCAATGCCAATGGTTGGTTCCTGCCTATTGATAAAGAACCCCTGCGCATCGGTGGCACGTTCTCCACTTGGCCTTATACTGATAACACCAGCATGTGGCAACAGTACAAAGTGGTGCACTTGGGAAACTGGCGCGACGAGGATGTGACCGAGGTTATTGTCCAACCCAAGAAAGGTGCTTACGACCGCGTCTTTTCCGACCTCACCGAAGCCCTACAACGCATCAATCCCAAACCTTTAGAGCCACGTGTGACCAACCTTCGCGATGCGCTCGACGACGAAATCTTCTTCATCGAAATCATGCGTGATGCCTCGTGGATACTCTCCAGCATCTGCCTCGTCATCTGCCTCATGGGCATTTGGAGCACTATTGCCCTCGACACCCGTTCGCGACAGAAGGAAGTGGCACTGCGTAAGATTCACGGCGCCAAGCGATGGGACATCATCCTGCTCTTCGGTCGCCTCTACCTGTGGCTCATTGGCATCGCCGCCATCGTCAGTACGCCCCTCATCCTTCTCTTCAACACCCTCCTGAAAGACTGGGCAAGACGCAGTTTTGTCAGTGGTATGGCAGAGCGCCTCTCCCCCACACTCCCCATCCTCGGTGCCCTCCTCATCACCGCCCTTGTTATCCTCTTCATCGTAGGTTACCACCTTCACCAAGTGTTGCGCGTAAGGCCTGCGGAGATGATTGCGAAGGAATGATTAGGAAAGAAAATTTTAGAAAGGAGAAAGACCATCCGGATGGTTCTTACAACCTCATAATCTTAAAACCTCAAACAAATGTTCCTCCACATCCTCAAAATTTCCCTCCGCAATCTGCTGAAATACAAATTGCAGAATGCAATCAGTATTCTTGCCCTTGCTGTAGGTATGGTCACGCTGGCGGCTACGCATTTCGTGCTGAGCCATTATGCTCCGCCAGCTGTTTGTGATGAACCTTATTACGACCGCCTGTATGAAATGAGTTTCGCAAAAAGTACTACTGAAGAGCAGGTGGCTGATGATGTGCCGAATAATCAAAATCGTATTGAGATTAACGATGAAATTCATGCTGCCCTTACTTCGGGTGGGGGCATGGCTGGGGTGGAAAAACTATTCTATGCCGATGGTCTTTACTTCGTTCAAAAAGTCACCTTGATTTTAGCAGATTCTACGGAACGAAGCATGGACCTTGCTCATAGCAATACCCTTCCTGAGTATCTGAATTTTCGTGGCATCCGCTCGGCACTGACGGGCGAAAAGATTCCTGTGCTGAACTACGGCGAAGCAGTGTTGAGCGAAACGCAGGCAAAACGAATCTGTGGCGACGGAAATCCCATAGGCACCAAGATTGTGGTTAGAGAAATGGGCGCTGACTACCTTGCACATATTGCCACTTACACAGTGAGAGACGTTTATCGCACCCTGACGCAAACAGATGTTACGTCGGATCAAACTTACCTCTGTGGGGATTGGAAGGATGTGTCTTTCGAATGGAAAGCCATAGATACCGACTACGAAATTCTGGTGCAGGAAGGTTACTCTGTGAAACAATTGGAGGTTGAGGTGAACAGAAGAC
>CALCUV010000150.1 GCA_937906765.1 uncultured Prevotella sp. | reverse complement strand
CATCACCTGACGCTTGGTGTTTCCATCGCTGGCAGGAACAACCGTTGCGCCAAGTTTGGTAAGAGCGACAGAACTAAACCAGAATTCTGCTCTTCGCTTTAATATGAGCATTACGACATCGCCCTTAGAGATGCCTAATGATTGAAAGAAAGAGGCTGTCATGTCGGTATAACGCTTCATGTCAGCAAAGGTGTATCGGCGCTCTTCTCCTTGGTCGTTAGTCCATAACATAGCTAACTTTTCAGGGGATTTCTCAGCCCATGCGTCAACAATATCATAACCGAAATTAAAATTTTCGGGAACGATAAACTCAAAGTTCTTATTAAAATCTTCTTGTGAAGTAAAAGTAGTCTGTTTTAAGTATTTGTGTACCATATTGGGGTGTGTTACATGATGATGGCAAGCATCTTCATTGGTTTTTCATCAAGTGCTCGCATACCGTGAGGGAGTTGTGCGTTGAAGTAAATGCTATCTCCCACATTGAGAATGAGTGATTTCTCTCCGATATGAATTTCAACTCTTCCCTCTAATACAAGGTTGAATTCTTGACCTGCATGCGTGTTAAGATGGAATGGTGTTTCTGCTGGTTTGGGTTCAATAGTGACGATGAAGGGATCGGCTATACGATCGCGAAAACCCGCAGCTAATGCTTGATATTTATATGCCTTTGTGCGCTCAATGCTTGTTCCCTTTCCAGCACGTGTTAAGAAGTAAGTGCTCATCTTTGGTTCTTCTCCAAACATGAGTGTGTCAAGGGGGAGGTTGTATTGTCGAGAGATTTTTTGAAGCATGCCTACGGAAATGTCAGCACTTCCATTTTCAGCCTTTTCATACTCTTCTCTTGAAATACCACATTCGCCAATAAGTTCGTCTATACTGAGGTCGAGGGCGTCGCGTAAACCGCGCAGACGTTCTGCTATTTGAATAATCTGTTCTTCCATAATTAATTTATCTTATGCAATATGTCGCTTTTGGTTGTAAATAGATTGCAAAAATAACTTTTTGTGTTAAAATATGGTGTCAAAATGATAGAATTTTTGAGTTAAATTGATTAAATAAATCAAAATGACTTAATAAAATTAAGATTGGTTTTCTTTATGAACTTATCGTTAATTTGTTGTAGCAACTAAAATTCCCCTTGTAAACGTAATACACTTCTGCATATCCGTAAGGTTATAAAGTAGGGCAGGGTGGAAAATATTTTTATTTCTTATGATTTCTCTTGTAAAAAAAATCGGAGACACAACCTTAGTTATGTCTCCGAATTAAATAATGCTATGTGTCGTTATTTCTTTATAGGATCGCAAGTGAGTCCGATGCCGAGTTTCTTGAATATCTTTCGGTCAACTTCACTAAGCATCACGGTAGAGTGAACTTGACATCCATCAAACTTAGGAAGTTGTTCGAGAGCACGTCGGCAATTCTCATCAGTCGTACTGAGAAGTGAGAGAGCAACGAGTACTTCATCCGTGTGGAGGCGAGGGTTGTGTCCGTGAAGGAAGGAAACTTTTGTGCGCTGAATGGGCTCAATCATGGATTGTGGAATGAGCTTTACTTCATGTGGGATACCAGCAAGATGTTTTGTCGCATTAAGAATGAGAGCGGCACTTGGACCGAGAAGTTCGCTTGAACCAGCCTTGATAATAGTGCCATCATGAAGTTCTATGGCAGCTGCTGGGCAATTCCATTGTTCCTTACGTTCACGAGCTGCAATAGTGGGTTTGCGATAGTCAGTAGTCAACTTTGCCTGCTTCATGATGAGGGCAATCTTGTTGACTTCGTTCTCATTGTCTGCTCCAAGCGCATAACGATTGAGTGCATCATAATGGCGGCGAATGATCTCCGCGCGTGCCGCATCTGAGCAAACTTCTTCATCGCTTAGGCAAAAACCAATCATGTTGACTCCCATATCTGTGGGTGATTTATATGGATTTTCACCATAGATACCTTCGAAAATGGCATTAAGCACGGGGAAAATCTCAATGTCACGATTGTAATTAACCGCAATTTCACCATAGGCCTCCAAGTGGAGGGGGTCAATCATATTGATGTCATTAAGGTCGGCGGTAGCAGCCTCATAAGCTACGTTAATGGGGTGCTTGAGAGGTAGGTTCCAAACGGGGAATGTTTCAAACTTAGCGTATCCTGCTTTAATGCCACGTTTGTGCTCATTATAAAGTTGACTGAGACATACCGCCATTTTGCCACTTCCGGGACCTGGTGCAGTTACTATAACCAAAGGACGTGTGGTTTCAATATAGTCGTTCTTTCCGAAACCTTCGTCGGAGTCAATGAGCTGAACATTGTGAGGATAACCGTCAATTGTGTAATGGCAATACACTTTAATGCCAATGCGTTCGAGACGGTTGCGATAAGCGTCAGCGCTTGATTGTCTATTATAATGAGTGATAACGACGCCACTAACATAAAGTCCTATTTTCTCAAACTCACCACGTAATCGAAGTACGTCTTCATCGTATGTGATGCCGAGGTCACCACGAATCTTATTTTTCTCAATGTCATAGGCGCTGATCACCATAATGATTTCTGCCTCATCCTTGAGTTGGAGAAGCATTTGAAGTTTGCTATCAGGTTGGAATCCTGGTAGCACACGACTGGCATGGTTGTCATCAAAGAGCTTACCGCCAAACTCAAGGTAAAGTTTGTCGCCAAATTGAGCAATGCGATCCTTAATGTGCTCAGATTGAATTCTGAGGTATTTTTCGTGGTCAAATCCTGTTTTCATGAGTGCAAAGTTACTGCTCGTTAATTTCGTAGCAAAGCAATTTGTTGAAAAAATATGTATCTTTTTTATGTTATGAACGGATTTCTTCAATAAACTTTTCTGCTGCAATGAGCGTGTCACATTTTCCTACATCAAGAAGTTGTAAATGATGTTGGATAACCCCGTAAATCTTAATTTCGTGACAATGGTTAAGATAAAAGTCCATGATTGGGAATTTCTCGGGGTAATCCTCCATCATTGGAAATAACTGTGGAGAGAATACGTGGATGCCTGAAAATGCCAACTTAAGACACTTGGTAAGGTCAAGATTAGGGTAGGGAGTTCTCACTTCTCCGGTTGTTATATTCGTCCATCCAACCAGTCTAAAATCTTCATTAAAAAGCAGATAGCGGTTGGTGGTGCGATTTGAAACTAGTAGTGTTACGTCGTGCTCTTTGTGTGCAACGATAAGTTGACTGAGGTTGGCATTGCTTAAAATATCAACGTTGTGAATAAGAATTGGGTTGTCCGTATGAAACAACGTTTGTGCTTTTTTTAATCCGCCTCCCGTATCAAGCAATGCGTTGCTTTCATCTGAAATTATAACATTGTCCCAATCTTCTTGTTGGGCAACATAAGAAACAATTTGTTCGGCAAAATGGTGGGTGTTGACAACGATACGTGTTGCTCCAGATGAAATAAGTTTATCAGTGATATGTCTTAAGAGTGGAGTCTCTTTAACGGGGACGAGCGCCTTGGGCATAGTGTCGGTGAGTGGTTTAAGGCGTGTTCCTAAACCAGCAGCAAGAAGAAAAGCCTGCATATCTATGTGTTATGAATGTCAATATAAAAGAGCAGAGTGGGGATGTAGGTCTCCTTTCTCTGCTCTATGTTAATTAATTAAAGTGACTATAAATTACTGATAATTCAATGCTTTTCGGCCCTCCCTCAAGTTTTGCACTATACATTCCAAATTCATTATGAATGCGCATAAGTGTTTGACTAGTGCCACCCCATGCTGAATTTGAAGATGAATATTCAGGTTTAACTGGAAGTAGGATAACTTTGTTCCAATCAGGATTATTTACTTCCCATTGTTTGTACTTTTCAAGTCTCTGCGTCTCAGTATCACTGGGAAGCACACCGCATTCTTTATCTCGGTCATCCTTCATTTTCTTAATCAACTGACTTACGTTGCTGAAGGTGTAAGCGTTGGTTTGAGGGTTGATGTTGGATATGTAAGCCTGTGTGCTCGTGAGTTTCGATTCTTCAAAAAATGAATGTTGCTCTGCTTTACGAATCAATAGGATTGTAGGAGGAGCAGAAAGATCGTAAATATTATGTGTATTGTCATTGTAGCAACGCAACGAGAATGAAGCTGAATTAATGGTGTCTGTGTAGTGTTGTCCTGCAATAATCTCGTCTATTGGCAAGGTTATTTCTGTGTAAAGACCTGCTGGTGATTTGATATATGTGTATCCTTTAGAGGAATCAAGCATAGAGGCAGGTAACTTGTTTTCAATTTGTGTGTTTTGTAAAACTTCTTCAGTTGCCGCCATGCGTTGTAAACCATCAACAATAGTGTCGTTGCCTGCTACTGTAGTATGATATTTAAAATATACGTTGAGCGTAGTGATAACGGTTTCTACCATGCTACCGCTTCCCCCTGTAATTTCAAAAAAGAAACCCGGGCACACGTGATGAATGAACATATAAGAATTCTTGTAGAACTCTGGTTGTTCATAATATTTATCAAGCAAGTATTTCCCGTAATCCTTTGGAAGTGGTACTCGGATGCTACGATAATGAGACGTACCTTCCGTTTCTGTGGCAGGGCGCATCAAGTCCTTTACAGCATAGGTCATCGAAACCTTTTGGTTGGAGTTTTCGTTGATATACTCTTTAGGATTGATGTTGGTATAATAGAATTGTCCCTCCTCCATTACTTTTGTTGTGTCCAGTTCTTGAACGCATAGTTTCATTGTAGTCAATGAGTCACCATAGTATTTATCAAAGTAAATACGGATATCACAGGAGTCAATGATAATTTCATTGTTTTCTAAAATAAGATCTTTTCGTTCTGGAAGACTATAATTTTCTGAAATATGAAATTGTGCAAGGAAGTTGCATGTGGTTTTTGCTCTTGTTTCAGGGTCAACAACTGAACCTAAATAACAAGTACTAGTACTACCTAAAATGGAGTCCATCTGTTGTGTTTCGGAATCCATCTTGTATGTTTTTGTAGTTGTAACCAAGGCATCATGCTCTGGCATAACTGAAGTGCCGAATGTCCCAGTTGTGTCGTCGCAACTTGTAAGTGTTGCAATGAAGCACAAAGATATTACGGATATGAATGTAGAAAATAGTGTTTTCACGATAAGGGATTATATATATGAATAAAGTGCCAATGTGCTGGGGCACATCGGCACATACGATCATTTTTATTCGCCTATAACGGCAGAGTATGTTTCAGAATACACATCAAGTGATGCTTCTTTTTCTCGTGTAGTTACAACAATGCCTCGTTCCTTGGCATATGCCGCTAGTTCGGGATTTGAATCAGCGTGCTCAACAACAAGACCGTCTGAGTAGTAAACCGCTAATTTCCCGAGAGCGTCAGGTTGGGTAAAATCAATACCCGTGCTATCGAGTAGTGCGGAATCTATATTACGGAAATATAGACAATCCTTAATGTTGGCGGGCGGAGTCATTTGAGGCATTTGCTCGTATGCATCAAAAATAATTTTAGTGTCAACAAATGGAGTGTCGTCGGCAAATGCTGTTTTAATGAGCATTGGTGCAATTGCTGAAATCCATCCTTGGCAATGGATAACATCTGGAACCCAACGCAACTTCTTAACTGTCTCTAAGACACCACGTGCGTAGAATATAGCGCGCTCAATATTGTCGGAATATTCAACGCCATTTTCATCAGCAATCATGCTACGTTTGTGGAAGTAGTCGTCATTATCAATAAAGTACACTTGCATACGTGCAGCCTGTATGCTTGCAACTTTAATGATGAGGGGATGGTCTGTGTCGTCTATGACGATGTTCATGCCTGAAAGGCGAATGACTTCATGTAGTTGGTTGCGACGTTCGTTAATAATGCCCCAACGTGGCATGAAAGTACGGATTTCTGCTCCCTTTTCTTGTATGAACTGTGGTAAATTACGTCCTACGGTAGACATACTACTTTCAGGAACGTACGGAGTGATTTCTTGGGTAATAAATAATACCTTCTTCGCCTTTGTCATCCTATTATTGTTAAGTCTATAAAAAAGTTCCGTTCTTTTACGGTGTTTCCAATTTAATGTCTCGCCATGTGGTTGGACTAATTTGAAGACATTAGAAAGCTGAAAACAAAAATACCAGCGCAAAATTACGAATAAATATTGATTTACACGATGTTTTTTATTGCTAAATCGCTTACACGGAGCACTTTTTAGCAATTTTTATGCTTTAAGGTTAACTTATATCATAATATTTAACGAAATTTGCACTCGAATTTCTTAAAGTGACATAATGTGATGTTTGAGTGTACTCACAATATGTTCATTATAGTCTCTTCCGTGAATCAATAATTATGAAGATAATACATTCAGTTAAAGAACTTGAAGCATGTGTATCAGAGGAGCGAGCATTAGGCAGAGTTATCGGACTTGTTCCTACAATGGGTGCTCTACATGCAGGTCATGCTTCGCTTGTACAACGTTCAGTTAGTGAAAACGATATAACAATTGTCAGTATTTTTGTCAACCCCACCCAGTTTAATGACAAGAATGATCTCCTCAATTATCCACGAACTCTAGATGCCGATTGTGAATTGCTTGAGAAATTAGGCACATCTGTCGTTTTTGCTCCTAGTGTAGAAGAAGTTTATCCAGAACCAGATACACGTCAATTCTCTTATCCGCCTATAGATACGGTAATGGAGGGTGCGCGTCGTCCAGGGCATTTCAATGGTGTTTGTCAAATTGTATCTAAACTCTTCTATATGACGCAACCCGATGTTGCTTATTTTGGAGAGAAGGACTATCAGCAAGTGGCAGTGATTCGTGCTATGGTGGCAGATCTTCAACTTCCTGTACGTATCATTCCTTGCCCTATAGTGCGAGAACCATCAGGGTTAGCCATGTCAAGTCGAAATACCTTGCTGACAGGTGCAGAACGTGACGTTGCTCTCAATATATCTAAATGTCTATTTGAAAG
>CALCUV010000149.1 GCA_937906765.1 uncultured Prevotella sp. | reverse complement strand
TTCATAATTGAACTATACCAAATAGTTTATTGTCTAACTTTTTGGGGACAGTTCATGAACAGGGGGAGAGTGCCGTCCGGACTTACTTCCTCCTCAAACCTCACAACCTAATAACCTCATAACCTTAAAACCTTATGCAAAACAAATCACCTATCTGGAAGCAAATCCTGCAAATCATCATCACCGTGCTTACCGCCATTGCCACTACTTTTGGGGTGCAGTCGTGCCTTTGAGTTAGTGAGGAGAGAGGAGAGAGGAGTCCTTGCGGGGTGATTCTTCACATTGCGACTCCATCGTGTTTTTCACTCCGCACGGACTCCTAACTAATTTTTTTCTCTCTCTCTTAATTCAAACTAACTCACTCTTATTTTCAACTAACTCTCAATTAGTTTAAGGAGAATTGGAAATCAAGCGGGACCACCATTAACCTGTAGGGACGCACGGTCCGTGCGTCCGCCCCTGTTAGACATTTCGCATCGTATCGATTGAAAAAGCGCGCGTGAATTACGGACGCACGAGCCGTGCGTCCCTACTGGTCAAGTGAAAACTCCTCACGATGTTGTTCATCCAGCACGGACTCCTAACTACTCACTCCTCACTAATTTTCCTCCTCACTCCTAACTACCACCACCCAAGGACTCCTCCGTGCCCTCAAGAAAGCGAGATATATGCCCACGAGTTACTTACTTACGCGCACGCAAGTGAGGATTATTGAAAAGTTTATTGGGGAGACGCAATGATTCTACAAAAACAAGGCGACTTCAACCATTGTATTCATATAAATATTGTATCTTTGCAAGACCTCATGCAAACAAAGGAGGTTTCTAAAAAAATAACGACACGCTCTTTATGAAGAAATTACTTTCCTTGCCACCCAATTTGGTGGACTGTTTTCACAAGATTTCAGAACTCAGCAAAGAAGAATATTTTTGCACATCTGACCCCGCAGGAACTAAATTAGGTTCAGGCGGCGGCACAACATGGTTGCTTCAAGATTGCTATCAGCAGGAGGCTGGCGACAAGAGTTTTGACCAATGGTTGGCAGAGGAAAAGCGCATTCTGCTTCATGCTGGCGGTCAGAGCAGACGCTTGCCTATGTATGCACCGAGCGGTAAGGTGTTGACACCCATCCCCGTGTTTCGTTGGCAACGCGGTCAGCGTGTAGACCAAACTTTGCTTGACCTTCAGATGCCACTCTATGAGCGCATTCTGAACAAAGCGCCCGAAAGCCTGCGCACGCTTATTGCCAGCGGTGATGTTTACATCCGCGCAACGGAGCAATTGCAGGACATCCCCGAAGCAGACGTGGTGTGTTACGGCATGTGGGCAGACCCTGTCTTGGCAAGTCATCATGGTGTGTTTGTAATTGACAGAAATGCCCCCGATCGCTTAGACTTCATGCTTCAGAAACCGAGCACGTCAGAGCAGGCAAAATTGATGCAGACTCACTACACACTGATGGACATTGGTGTGTGGATACTTAGCGACCGTGCGGTGAAGGCGTTGTTCAAAAAAGCGCCCGTTGAAGCAGATGGGAAATTGGCAAAAGCCTATGATTTGTATTCTGAATTTGGATGTGCTCTTGGGGAGCATCCCTCTCAACCGGATGCAGATTTGGCCGACTTAAGTGTTGCCATACTCCCCCTTCCAGGTGGTGAATTCTATCACTTTGGCACTACTCCCGAATTGCTCACCTCCACAGAATCCATTCAGAACCGCGTGAAGGACCAACGCTTCATCATTCAAAAATCAGTGAAGCGCCACTCTTCTGTGTTCACACAAAACCTCTCGATTGTCAACAAGGCTACGGAGAAGAAAGAATACGTGTGGATGGAAAATTCATATTTAGGCGCGGATTTCCATTTCACCACACGTAACGTGATTACGGGCATTCCCAAGAATGATTGGAACATAACGTTAGAAGACGGTGTGTGTGTTGACGTGGTGCCCATTGGTGAAGATGCCTACGCATTGCGCCCCTATGGTTACACCGACGCCTTCAGAGGTAGCGCAGAGGATGAAAATGTCACCTTCCTTGAGAAACCCTGGAAGCAATGGTTGGAAGCACGTGGCATCGACAAGGAGCAAATGGGAAAATGGCAAGACATTCAGGCAGCGAAACTATTCCCCGTGTGCAACGACATTTCCTTGATGGGCCAGCTTCTCAACTGGATGATTGCACCCGTTGGTACAAAGGAATTGACAGAAGTCTATTTGAATCTGCCCCGACTTTCGGCTGATGAAATCTCCATTCAAGCAAACCTTGAACGCCTCTTTACACAACGCAGAACACTAATGAAAAGCAACCTTGAAGGGATTGCTTCAAACTGGAAAAAGAGTGTCTTCTACCAACTTGACCTCAACGACACCGCTCAAAAATATCGCACATTAAATATTGCTCAACCTGCACCCCTCCCCATTGATGCACCCCTCATGACGCGCATTCACGATGCGATGTTCAGAGGAGAGGATGAACGTGCCTTCAAGTTATTACAAGAGGGACTTACGGAAAGCGCACTTCAGCACAAGAGCGCACCGCGCAAGACTACTTATGACGACCAAATTGTGTGGGGACGTAGTGCCGTGCGCATTGACCTTGCAGGGGGATGGACAGACACGCCTCCATACAGTTTGATGAGCGGTGGAAATGTCGTAAACCTTGCCATCGAACTCAACGGTCAGCAACCCCTTCAAGTGTATGTAAAACCCAGCAAGGAACCCGTTGTCATTTGTCGCTCTATCGACCTTGGCGCTATTGAGCGCATTGAGACCTACGAAGAGCTCCGCCAATTCAACAAGGTGGGTTCTCCATTCTCCATCCCTAAGGCGGCATTGACGCTTGCAGGATTTATGCCTGGATTCGGAAAGGAAACATTCACCACGTTGAAGCAACAACTCGAAGCCTTCGGTTGTGGCATCGAAATCACCCTCCTCTCAGCAATCCCCGCGGGTTCGGGATTAGGAACAAGTAGCATCTTGGCGGCAACCGTGCTCGGCGCACTCTCCGACTTCTGCGGATTAGGTTGGGACAAGAGCGAAGTGTGCAACCGCACCTTAGTGTTAGAACAACTCTTGACCACAGGCGGAGGTTGGCAAGACCAGTATGGCGGTGTGTTCCAAGGCGTAAAACTCCTTCAGACGCAAGCAGGTTTTGACCAAAGCGCATCTGTGAGATGGGCGCCGGACACCCTCTTTACGGATGCAGAATTCCGCCCCTGCCACTTGCTCTATTACACAGGTGTCACCCGTACGGCCAAAAACATACTTGCGGAAATCGTGAGAGGCATGTTCCTCAGT
>CALCUV010000148.1 GCA_937906765.1 uncultured Prevotella sp. | reverse complement strand
ATGACTTGATGTCGTTCGCTCATAAGATGTCTCCTCTTGGCAATGCCTCTGCTGATGATTGCGCAGACTATTGCGTGATGATGTTCTCGGATTATACGCGCAAGGTTACGATGCAGAATCTCTACCATGACGGCGGTTTCTCAAGCATGGGTATGAGTCTTCGCGCCATGAATCAGTACTCAAGAGACACTGAAGCTTTTGAAGACGAAAACGGTAAGATTATTTACGGATAACATACAAGGTTATGAGGTTTAAGGTTATGAGGTTTTGAGACCATGCGGAACCAGAGGTTTTCTCCTTCCCGAATGGCAACCTCATAACCTTAAAACCTTATTGCCGCATCACCTATTAATCCCCATGCTCGAACAAGCAAAAAAACTTATTACTGACAACCAACTCGTTGCTGGTATTGCGCTTTTAACGCAGCATATGGCCAATAACCCCGAAGATAAGCAGGCGCTCGCCTTGCGCGCTGTGACATTGGTGCAGATGGGACAAACTAAAGAGGCGCTTGCAGATGTGGACGCCTTGATTGCACTTGAACCCGAGCAACTCGCCTATCCCTTGTTGCGTGCCGACATTTTGGCAATCGACGGTCAGACAGAAAATGCCATTGCTGCCTATCACAGCATCCTCACACAGAAACCCGAAGCCGGCAATGTCGTGCTCCGACTTGGCAATCTGCTTCAGCAAAACAAGCGTTGGGAAGAGGCGCTCAACATTTACACCGACGCCATCACGCGTTTGCCTGATTTCGCCGAAGCCTACATGGCGCGCGGAGCGGTTAAGCATCACTTGAAAGACCTTGCTGGAGCGGCAGAAGACCTCAAGCAAGCCCTCACGCTCAAACCCGAATTGGCAGAACAATTTGAGGGAAGTGTGGCAACGATTGACAAAAAGGGGTGCCACTAAGGCGTAGGAAAGCACGAATTTGTGACTTTAGGGCACACGACCTAAACCCTTGGGAACTGATTCAAGAAAGTCCCGAAACTATATTACACTTTATAAAAAAAGAGTTACTTATCCGAGCGCGGAAAAGTAACTCTTTTTTTGTTATTTCTGATTTTGTTCATCGCCCATCTTTCGGCGTCACGAAAATTGCTTATCTAAACGAATCTGTCAGCAACTTGATTTCAATACTGGGAGAAATGCGCTCGTAAAGGATGTTGTAAACAGCAGTAAGGATAGGCATATTCACACGATAGTGGCGGTTAATGGCCATCATACACTTAGTGCCGTAATACCCTTCGGCAATCATTTCCATTTCAATCTGCGCCGACTTCACGGAATATCCCTTACCAATCATCTGCCCGAACACACGGTTGCGCGAGAAATTGGAATAGCCCGTCACCAATAAGTCACCCAAATAAACACTGTCGTAAACGTTGCGTTCAATTGGATAAACGACACGCAGGAAGCGGTTCATTTCCTGAACGGCATTTGCCATTAGCACCGATTGGAAGTTATCTCCGTACTTCAAACCGTTACAGATACCTGCAGCAATGGAATAGACATTCTTCAACACGGAAGCGTATTCAATGCCAATGACATCCTGACTGGTCTTTGTCTTAACGTAACTGCTTGAAATCTTATCTGCCAACATCTGCGCCTTAGCGTTGTCCACGCAACCCACAGTGAGGTAGGTCAATCGCCCAAGCGCTACTTCTTCAGCGTGACTCGGTCCACCCAACACGCCGAGATTATCTTCGGGAACGTTGAACACTTGGCGGAAATATTCCGTACAGACCAAGTTTTCGTCGGGCACAATCCCTTTCACTGCCGAAACGATATATTTATCGCTAATGTCGACGGTGAGTTTTGCGAGGTGATCTTTAAAGTAGGGCGATGGCATCACCATTAGCAAGGAGTCGCATTCGGAGCACACTTCGTTGATGTCACTTGAGAAGGTGATTCGCGAAAGGTCGAAACGTACGCTCGTCAGATACGAGGGATTGTACCCCGTACGCATGAAATTGTCAATCGTGTCTTGGTTGCGCATGTACCAATGAATATGAGGCGTGCGCTCCAAAAACATCTTTGCGATAGCAGTTGCCCAACTGCCACCACCCATGATTGCTATGTTTGTCCCCCATTCGACATCAGGGGCGTTGAATGGTTGCCCTTTTTCGTTGGAGAAGAAGGAGAAGAAACGAGACATGTTTTGAAAGGAGAAAGGAGAAAGGAGAAAGGAGAAAAAGACTCCGCGTAAAAATTTCGCATGGTCTTTATCTTTTCTCAATTCTCATTTTTCATTTGTTTAGAGTTATTATTCTTTGCAGTCTTTATGCTTACAACCAATATGGAAATGAGTTCATCAAGATCTGTTTTGAGTGACTCAAACTCTTGTTGGTCAATAATTCCACTCTCATAAAAAAGTTCCAACCAATATTCAGTTTCATTTGCTTCCTTCAAAGCAATAGACAACTTGTGTACAAAGTCAAATCCACTCTGAGCATTCTTGCACTCAAAAAGATTTGCCCCAATGCTTGTACCACTTCTTAGTATCTGTTTAGAAAGAGTAAACTCATGTTTTTCTCTTTCAAGATACCGTACAAATTTGACCATTCTAACGGCAAAGGTTTTCGCTTTTATATGAGCAATGCTTTCCTTCATAAGCAAGAAAAAAATGTTATGGAAAGGAGAAAGGGGGAAAGGAGAAAAGACTATCGAGACATCATCGCGCCAACAATTTCTCATTTTTCATTTCAAGGGCGCCAGCCTCTTTCTCCTTTCTCATTTCTCCTTTCTCATTTCCCTTACACCCACTTTTCAATTTCTGCCACACTGGGTTTAGTCACTTCAAGCTTATACTTCTTAATGACTTCACCAATTTGTTGGTTAATCTTCTGAGGATTGCCACCTTCAAGGTCGCTCACGAGATTGTAACCAACTTTGTAGAGGATGGGTACGAGTTCTGCGGGGATTCCCTTTTCAGCAAACTTCTCTGCCTTGTCACGCGCCACCTTCTTTTCGGGGCGCATTTGGGGGAAGAAGAGCACTTCCTGAATTGTAGTTTGACCGGTCATTAACATGACGAGGCGGTCAATGCCAATACCGATACCGCTTGTGGGAGGCATACCGTATTGAAGGGCACGGAGGAAGTCCTGGTCGATAATCATGGCTTCGTCATCACCCTTATCGGCAAGGCGCATCTGCTCTTTGAAGCGTTCTTCTTGGTCGAGGGGGTCGTTAAGTTCGGAGTAAGCGTTTGCCAATTCCTTACCGTTCACCATGAGTTCGAAACGCTCTGTAAGACCGGGCTTTGAGCGGTGCATCTTTGTGAGAGGCGACATTTCAACGGGGTAATCCGTGATAAAGGTAGGCTGAATGTAAGTGCCTTCACAGAATTCGCCGAAAATCTCATCGATAAGTTTGCCCTTACCCATCGTTTCGTCGATTTCAAGGTTCAACTTCTTACACACTTCACGAATCTCTTCTTCGCTCATGCCGTTAAGGTCGTAACCTGTCTTTTCCTTAATCGCGTCAAGGATAGGAAGGCGGCGGTAGGGAGCCTTAAAGCTGATGGTCTTACCGTCAACCACGGTTTCCGTACAACCATTTACGGCCACGCAAATCTTTTCAAGGAGTTGCTCAGTGAAAGCCATCATCCAGTTGTAGTCCTTATACTGAACGTAGAGTTCCATACAAGTAAACTCAGGATTGTGTGTGCGGTCCATACCTTCGTTACGGAAGTTCTTACCAATCTCAAACACGCCCTCAAATCCGCCTACGATCAAGCGCTTCAAGTAAAGTTCGGTAGCAATACGGCAATAGAGGTCAATGTCAAGCGTGTTGTGGTGCGTGATAAAGGGACGCGCGCTCGCACCTCCCGCAATGCTCTGCAGAATTGGCGTTTCCACTTCCGTATAACCCGCAGCGTCGAGTTCATTACGGAGGGTCTTCACCACGATTGAGCGTTTCATGAACGTGTCTTTCACACCCTCGTTCACCACTAAGTCAACGCAACGCTGACGATAGCGCAATTCGGGATCTTCAAAGGCATCATACGCCACACCATCCTTATATTTCACAATGGGAAGGGGTTTGATGCTCTTCGCAAGCACAGTGAGTTCCTCTGCATGCACAGAGATTTCACCCGTTTGCGTACGGAACACATAACCTTTGATACCGATAAAGTCGCCTAAGTCAAGCAACTTCTTGAACACGGTATTGTAAAGTTCCTTATCTTCACCGGGGCAAATCGCATCACGAGTTACATAAACCTGTGTGCGACCCTTTGAGTCTAACAATTCAACGAACGACGCCTTACCCATAATGCGGCGGCTCATCATGCGACCCGCGATGCACACTTGGCGAGGTTCATCTTCGTCCTTGAAATTTTCGCGAATGTCTGTGGAATACGCATTCACGGGATATTCAGCTGCGGGATAGGGATCGATACCCATGTCGCGCAACTGCTGGAGCGCTTGGCGGCGTCCAATTTCTTGTTCACTCAGTTCGAGTACGTTCATAACTATAGTCATTAAGGCGGAGCAAGGCATGCCTCACCCCCGTTGTGTTTAGAATATTTTGTGCAAAGATACGCTTTTTTCTAAAGTCACCCAACTTGCAGACTTATATTTCTGATTTCAATATGTCGGGGAGGAAGAACATCTGCCCCCCACGAGCGCCTGAAACAGGGCAACCAGCCTCTCTTTCCCGCCCCTTTTCCTGACCACAAAAAAACGATATCTATTTTGCGCGTTCTTAAGTCTCAAACACTTTTTCTTAAGTCTCAAACAATTTTTCCTAAGTCTCAAATAATTTTAATTTAAAGAGACTTAATTTTGTGTATGTCTTAAGAAATGCTCAGGATGAAAGAAAAATGAAAAAAAGTTTCTAAAAGTTGTCACAAAACGAGTAACTTGCCGTTAATAGGGTAGAAAGTTCATTCAAATCTACTTATTTAAAACAATCTTCTGACAGCGTTAGTTCACAACATCTCCCCATGACTTCCCAAGAATTCGAAGATAAATTCCTACCTCTTGCTCCGCATCTCTATCAAGTGGCGTTCAGCATGCTTCACAACTCGGAAGATGCCGAGGATGTGGTGCAAGAGACATTCGTAAAACTCTGGCGCGACCGCCTGCGCCTCGCATCACTCGAAAATGCTGAGGGTTATGCCATGCGCACTCTGCGTAATGCGTGTATAGATGTCCTTCGCCTGCGACAGGATGAGGCAGAGTTGATTGTTTACGAAGAACGCTTTGCCGACCCTGAACCTCCGCCACAACTGGATGACGGACAAAAGGTAAACTTCATCCTTCAGCACCTCCCGCCAAAGATGCGGCAAATCGTAACCCTGCGCCACGTGAGCGAATGCTCGATTGACGAGATTTGCGAAGTGACAGGCGAAACACCCTCTAACGTGCGGCAAATCCTTTCACGCACCCGACGTAAGATAATAGAATTGTTCAAGCTTAGGTTTTAAGGTTGTGAGGTCGCTACGCTTTAAGGTTTTAAGAACCGTGCGGACAAAGCGCCCCTAACACTTATTCACCTAAAATTCTGAAACCTAAAAACTTCATTAAATCATGATCACTCTTTCCGCAGAAGAACTCCGCAATAAATATTATGCGGGCGATGCTTCCTTAATGGAAGAAAAGCAACTTTTGGAGTTGCTCCTTGCGCCCGATGCGCCTGATGAATGGAAGGCTGAGGGGCAGTTATTACAACAACTCCGAACGCCTGCCCCCGCTGTGCCTCCCAAGGGGTTTGAACGCCGACTCTTGAAGCGCCTGGAGCAAGAACCTGATTGGCAAGCGCCACGCTCTCGCACAGCTTTCCTACCCCTCTTCAAGCGTGTGGCACTCACCACCGCCATTGCGGCATCCTTGGTCGGTCTTTTCTTTGCCATCGACTTTTATTCCAGACCTGCCCTCACCGTTTACGAAGACACTTGCCAGAATGCGGAATCCGCCGAGGCAGAAGTCGAAAATGCCCTTCTCTTTGTGGCAAGCGCCCTCGCCTTTGACGACATGAATGACGAGTTGGGCGGACCTTGCGAGTAAAAGAAGAGTACAGAGAACAGAGTACAGAGTACAACTAACAGAGTACAGAGTACAACTGCCATCCGGATGGCGCTCTCCCCCTGTTTATAGGGGGAGGGGACCGCTTTAGCGGTGAGGGGGTGCAAAATACACCCCGCAT
>CALCUV010000147.1 GCA_937906765.1 uncultured Prevotella sp. | reverse complement strand
CTTGTCTGCGAAGGTACGTGCTACTTGCTGGAGCAATGTATATGGCATGTTGTCTGCCTATTTTACTCAAGAGACTGGGCAAACTTTGCATGTGGGTATGCAGGTACTGGTGGAGGTGAGTGTGGAGTTTCATGCTGTGTATGGCTTGAGTTTGAATATTTGGAATATTGATCCAAGTTACACGTTGGGTGGATTGGCAAAGCAGCGGCAAATGACGATTCAGCGACTGACTGAGGATGGCGTAATGGATTTGCAAAAGGCTTTAGAGTTGCCTAGTCTGGTGCGGAGGGTGGCGGTGATATCATCGGCAGATGCAGCGGGATATGGTGATTTTTGTGACCAATTGCAGCATAATCGATATGGATTTTCCTTTCATACACAGTTATATCCAGCTGTGATGCAGGGTGAATCGGCTGCGCGCAGTGTGGTGCAAGCCTTGGGTGCTATCGCTGAGCAAACAGAGGAATGGGATGTGGTGGTAATCATCCGCGGTGGTGGCGCAAGCACGGATTTAAGTTGCTTCGACGACTATCATCTAGCCAGCCATTGTGCGCAGTTTCCGTTACCCATCGTAGCAGGTATAGGCCATACGCGAGATGTGAGTGTGGTGGATATGGTGGTGAATGTGAGTGTAAAAACACCTACTGCTGCAGCGGAGTGGTTGATTGAGCGCGTGGCAGTTCAAGTGGATAAAGTGGGAAATTTGCTACTGCGTTTGCAACGAACAGTCCGAGCTGCAGTGAATGCTGAGAGGAATCGTTTGGAATATTGTCAACGATGTTTAGTAGGATCACTATATCAAGCTGTAGCAAGGGAGAAGAATCGATTGAGTTTATGGGATAAAACAATTGATTTGCATTCGCCAGAGCGGATTTATAAGATGGGATATAGCTTGACGATGGTGAATGGTAAGGTACTTCGTTATCAGAAATATGTGAAAACTGGTGATGTGCTGACAACATACGTGCAGGATGGGGTTGTAAGCTCGATAGTGAAATGAAGAAACGAAGAAGAATAGTATTTCTTTTAACCACAGAACAGTGGATTGGCGTGGTGATACTGATGGCTTTAATCTTTGGTGCGCTGGTGCTAATTAGGCATTGGCAACCGAAGAAAGAGGTGGTGCTAACATGGACAAATGACTCTGTGAAGAGTGAGTTTGTCGACTACCAATTGCAGCAGGATAGCGTCCGAAAAGAGGAATGGAAGAAAAAGTATAAGCGTGATACAGTAGCCATTTTAATGCAGGATTTCGACCCTAACATAGCAGATAGTAGTACGTTGGTACATCTTGGCCTGAAACCTTGGCAGGCGAAAAATATTTTGAAGTATCGTGCAGCAGGTGGTAGGTATCGCAAGGCAGAAGACATAAAGAAATTATATGGAATGACGGATAGTATGTATCGCGCTTTAGAACCTTACATCCGTATCGCGGTAGTGGATACAGTGGATAGTCTGAAGGTAGATACTGTGCGTGTGGATTCGTTTCCGCGTTGGAAGAGCGAGAAAAAAGATACTATTTTGAATATCCGCACGGTAGATACGACGGAGTTGAAGATGATTCGCGGTATTGGTTCGTATCGTGCACGGCAGATTGTTCGTTATCGAGAGCAATTAGGCGGCTTTGTACGTGTAGATCAGGTGTTAGAAGCGCAAGGAATGGCGCAGGTGGCAGATAGTGTGCTGAGTAGTTTCGTGTTGGATAGTGTGGTGGTTAATACAATGAATGTCAATAAGGTAAGCGTACAGCGATTGTCAAAGCACCCTTATCTTCGTTTTGAACAAGCAAAAGCAATATACGAACTAAGACGCAAATATGTGCGATTAGATTCTATCGAACAACTTTACGAATTGGATTGTCTATCCGAAGAGACAATACAAAAATTAACTCCCTATCTAAATTTTGATAAAAATAATTAAAAAATATATCTTTGGCATGGTATTTGTGTTATGTTAAGTGTAAATGAATATGACTATGCGTACACAAACGAATATATTATTAGTTGAGGATGATGTGAATTTGCAAACCGTACTGGCCGATTACCTGCGTAGTAAGGATTATGTTGTAGAGCAGGCGAGTAACGGTGCTGAGGCGTGGGACTTAATCATGATTAAACATTATGATTTAGTGATCAGTGATATAATGATGCCCAAAACGAATGGCTATGAATTGCTCAAATTGATTCGTCAGAAGTCCGAAAAACTGCCAGTCATAATGTTGAGTGCCAAAACGGATCGTGACGATATTATTCGTGCGTACGAGTTGGGATGTGATGATTATGTGACGAAACCTTTTTCTATGGATATTCTGATTTGCAAAATAGATGCAGTGGTACGCAGATGCCGTATGTCCTCTGCTTCAGAGCAAACAGCATGGCCACTAGGAGAATTGATGTTTGATTCCGTACGTCAGCAATTAGGAGATAAACACCTTAGCTCGCGTGAGAATGACCTATTGAGGATGTTGTGCCAAAATATGAATAATTTGGTAGATCGCAACCGAATTTTGATGAGTATATGGGGTGAGGACACTTATTTCAATGCGCGTTCATTGAGTGTGTATGTGAATCACCTGCGCAATTATTTGGGAGAGAATAGTCCAATACGTATCATGAGTGTACATGGTAAAGGATACAAATTGGTAGATATGAATTGATCGACAGACAACACAATTCACTTGTGTTTAAAATAGTGTTTTTCATAATAACGAGGTGGGCGCGATGGGATATCGAGCCCCCTTTTTTTTCTATCCATTTGCATATATTATAATTAAAAATTTGGTAAAATAAGAAAATAGTTGTATCTTTGCAGGCAAATTAATTGCAGACGAAATATGAAAGTATTGCTTCTTTTTACCGGTGGAACAATTTCGATGGTACGTGATCCTAAATCAGGAGCATTGCATCCAGCAGATATGGCTACGTTTCAATCCTTTGTACCTGAGCTTTTTGCAGGTGATGTAGAGGTGGATATGTTGCCTTTTAATCCGCTGTTGGATTCTTCGGATATCAATCCAGAGAATTGGTCGAAGATGGCGCACATGGTGTATGACAACTATGATAAGTATGATGGTTTTGTGATTTTGCATGGTACCGATACAATGTCATATTCTGCTTCGGCATTGAGTTTTATGCTTCACAATTTGAGCAAACCTGTTGTCTTTACAGGTAGTCAACTACCTGTGGGTGTATTGCGTTCGGATGCGAAGGAGAATCTGCTGACAGCCATTGAGATTGCAGCTGCTAAGGATGAGGATGGCAACGCGATGGTGCCAGAGGTGACCATCTTCATGGACGATGCACTCTATCGTGGCAATCGTACCACGAAGCGTAATGCAGAGCATTTTTCGGCATTTAACTCCTATAATTATCCCGCGCTTGCGCGTGCGGGTGTGCGCATAACATACCAAAAGCAGTTTATAAATCGTCCTGATGTAGGGGCACAGTTGCGTTTGCGTGATAAGACAGATTGCAATGTAGCGGTGCTGAAATTGTTTCCTGGTATTACGGAGTCGGTTGTGAAAGCGATTCTTAGCACTCCAGGCTTGCGTGGCGTGGTGCTAGAGACCTATGGTGCGGGTAATGCACCATCGTGCGATTGGCTGTATCAACATTTGCGTGATGTTGTTGAACGAGGTATTATTGTTGTAAATAAGACGCAATGTAACACTGGTTCGGTAGCCATGGGGCAGTATGCAGTAAGCCTTCCGCTCTTGAAAGCTGGTGTAATATCGGGCTATGATATCACTACGGAAGCATTGCTGACCAAGATGATGTATCTCTTTGGAGAGAATCCCAGCAACAATGACCTTGTGAAAGAATTATTGCAAACTCCACTCTGCGGTGAGTTGACCAAAGAGTGATTTGATAATAGTATAACCAAAATAATGAATCATATGAAGAACTTACAACCTCAAGGCGTATGGAGCAATTTCTATAGCCTTACACAAATCCCCCGTCCTTCGGGCAAGAAAGAAGAAGTATCTGCTTTTTTGGCAGAATATGGTCGTTCATTAGGCTTAGAGACTATTGTAGATGGTATAGGTAATGTGATTATCCGTAAACCAGCTAGTCCTGGCTATGAGAATCACCCAGGTGTTATCTTGCAAGGTCATATGGATATGGTGCCACAGAAGAATAATGATACTGTATTCGATTTTGAGAATGATCCTATAGAAGCATATGTTGATGGTGATTGGGTAACGGCCAAAGGTACAACATTGGGTGCAGATAATGGTATAGGTGTAGCAGCTGCTATGGCTATATTGGCAGATCAATCATTGGTACATCCACCATTGGAAGTTCTCGTGACCGTAGATGAAGAGACTGGTATGTATGGTGCATTTGCCTTGGAAGGTGGCCTGCTGCAAGGCAAGACATTGCTCAACCTCGACTCTGAAGCTGAAGGCGAGTTGTATGTAGGTTGTGCAGGTGGTGTAGATACGACTGCTAAGTTTGCCTATACGCCAGTAGAAGTAGAAGAGGGAGATGTAGCTGTGAAGGTGAGTGTTACTGGTTGTAAAGGTGGTCACTCGGGTTGCGATATTCACTTACAACGTGCGAATGCTAACAAGTTGCTTTTCCGTTTTCTGAAGGAGGCTGTGGCTAACTACGAGGCACGTTTGGCAAGTGTGGACGGTGGTAGTTTGCGCAATGCTATTCCACGCGAGGCTTCTGCTGTGATCACTATTCCTGCAGAGGGACTAGATGATATCATGGACTTGGTAGCAGAGTGCGAGGATTTGTTTGTTGCTGAATACGATGGTGTAGAGGATAATATCCACTTCGCAGCAGAGCAAGTAGAGTGTCCTGCTACAGAGTTGCCAGAAGATGTGCAAGACTTCCTTATTCACGCTATAACCGCTTGTCCTCATGGCGTATATCGTGTGATCCCAGAGATGCCAGACGTAGTAGAGACCAGTAATAACCTTGCTATGCTCACGACAGCAGATAACTGCGTGACTGTATATTGCTTGACACGCTCATCTGTGGAGTCACGTAAAGAGGAGTTGCAAGAAATTATTCATTCTGTCTTTGCGATGGCAGGTGCAGAAGTAGAGTTTTCAGGTTCTTACCCAGGTTGGAAACCAAACCTAAAAAGCCATATCTTGGATGTGATGAAGAGTACGTATCAAGTTAACTATGGTGTGGAACCACGCGTGATTATTATCCATGCAGGTCTGGAGTGTGGTATCATTGGTCGTAATTATCCTGGTATGGATATGATTTCGTTTGGTCCTACTATCAAGTATCCTCATTCTCCAGATGAGTGCGTCAATATCGCTACAGTGGCTAAGTTCTACGAATATTTGTTAGCTACGTTGAAAGCACTTTAATTGCTAGATTGAAATATTGGATAAAAGCCACCCCGTCAAGGTGGCTTTTATTTATTTTGTATGATAAAGGCATATAGGTCTAGTAGGTGAAAAACAAAAGAAGATGCATTTGCATCTTCTTTGCGGTGCGGACGGGACTCGAACCCGCGACCCCATGCGTGACAGGCATGTATTCTAACCAGGCTGAACTACCGCACCAGAAGTTTTCTGAACCGTTGTTCCTTGTTTGCGAGTGCAAAGGTACAACTAATTTCTGAATTGACAAGAGATGAAAGGCTTTTTTTATAGGAAAAGTTGAAAAAAACTCACATTTTCGTAATCCTCTCCGTTGTAATGCCACGCAGGAAGTGTCGCTACGTGATGATAACCTGCTGAACTGAAGCATTTTTGTGATTCCTTATTGTTTTCTTCAGAAATGTAGGCATAAAGCATCCGCAGACGCAATTTTTTTCGAGTGTATTGCTCAAGTTCCTTCAGCGCTGCTGTGCCATACCCTTTATTTTGTTCATTTTGGAGTATAGCAATTGCCACTTCTGCTCGGTTATGAATGGGGGAGAAGTCAAAAATGTCAATAATTCCTATCGCCTCGTTGGTGTCGCTTTTACAAATAATGAGGCGTAATGTCCCTGATTGATACAAATCGTTGGGTTGTTCGGCAATATATTTCCGAAGGGCGAACCGCGAATAGGGTTCTAAATTGGAGTTCACCGCCCATAATTCGGGCGCATTCTCTATCGTGTAGAGTAGTTCCAAATCTTCGGGTTCGAGAGCGCGTAAGTAAATGGGCATGGTGTTAAAATGAATTGTTGATTACCAAGATGCCTGATGCCATGTTTTTGTTTTCCACAAAAGCGCGTGACAAGTTCGTCGGTGGTCCTTAGGTTGCGATAACTTATTTAATAAAATACCTCTCCTTCAGTAATGAGTTTTCCCGTTTTTGCTGAGAAACGTGCCATACTTATCTTATGGTCAGAATCCTCAAACAGTTGAAGCGCCTCTTTTGTGGTGAAAACGTCAGCATCAATAATAAGGTTCTTGATGTGTGGAGGAAGTTTGAGCGACTTTAGCGATGTGATGGGGTCTTCTGAAATGTGCTCCACCTGGAATAACCATTTTTCGGAAAGGTTTTGGAGAATTTCAAAATGTTGTTTCTTCCCGATAAATGCAAAATAAAGTTCCTCTTCCTTCTGAGGGAAAAGATTGCTAAATTGTTGTTGAATGAGGGCAACGAATGCACGGAAGATGATGGCGCATTTTATAGGGAAGGTGAAGAGTGCGCTAAGGTTTCCGTAATGTTTTTGGAAGAAGATGAGCATTGCCTCATAAAACACGTGGACATAGCGATAAGAACTCTTCTGAGTGCTTTCTCCTTTGTAGTGAAGGATGGGGAGCGGCAGATAGAAGTTGTGGAAACCTCCTTTTAAGATACGGTAAGAAAGGTCTATGTCTTCGCCATACATGAAGAAGTCTTCATCAAAACTTCCACACGCTTTAAGTGCCTCGCAACTGACAAACATGAACGCCCCTGATATGATTTCAATCTTTGCAGGTTGTTCTTTGTCAAGGTAACTCATGTAGTAATGCGCAAAAGTTCGCGATTTGGGGAACAAGGAAGTGAGTCCAAGCATTTTGCATAGCGAAACCCACGGCGTAGGGAGTCCACGGCGCGATTCTTTTGCAAAACGTCCGGCGTCGTTAAGCATTTTTACTCCTAATGCCCCAAATTTTTCTTGTTGTTCGGCAAAACGTAGGCATTCGCCTAAGGTGTTTTCTGCAATAAGAGTGTCGGGGTTTAAGAAGAGAATGTACTTCCCCTTTGCCTGGTGTACCGCCTGATTGTTAGCGCGTGAGAAACCAACGTTTCTTGCATTGGCAATAATGTGAAGATTTGGGAAATCCTTCTGCGGGAATTGCTCCTTAAGGTAGGCAACTGAATTGTCCGATGAAGCATTATCAACAACAAACACTTCAGCCTCCATTCCGGCAGTAGCAATAGCGGTAAAGACGGAGTGGAGGCACTGTTCGATGTAATACTTTACGTTGTAGTTAACAATGATTACGGAAAGTTGCACGGAAACCTTATTATTAAATGTGTCGATAATGGGAATTGCGCTCTTGAAAGCGTTTATTGTTTGCTGGGCCAGCAAAAGATGGCGCCAATCAGCGTAATGATGAAACTGTACATGGCAGATTCGTTAAACGTTCCCCCATAATATATAATGAGGTTGGTGAAAACGGCGCTAAAGATAATGCCCATTCGGCGCCCATTCCACTTGAGATAAGCGCGGCGCTTTGCTTCGTCGTCGCCTTCAGTGAAGGTCTTATCTTGCTTTTCCTTTTTGGTCACTTGCAGAGCGAAAAACACCCCGCCAAGTGTAACGATGAGCGAAACAAGACTCATTACGTAATCCGTATTGGGGTTAGAGGGTATAAAACCTGAGGGCAAAATGTGCTCTTCAAAGAGAAGCACAAGGATGCCTAAAGAAATGCAGAGTGTAATAAAGAGCGTGCGCATGGCGTTAGGGAAATATCTTTGAATAGTAGTGTCTTTAATTTAAAATAGTGCGGTTAATGATGGAGCGCCCGAGGGTGATTTCGTCGGTATATTCAAGGTCGTCACCCACACTTACACCACGCGCCAACACAGAGAGGCGTACGCCACTACCTGCGATTTTACGTTGGATGTAAAAGTTGGTTGTGTCGCCTTCCATCGTGGGATTCAGAGCAAGAATAATCTCTTCCACTCCTCCATTTGCCACACGGTCAACCAACGATTGGAGTTCCAAATCATTGGGACCGATACCGTCCATCGGAGAAATCACTCCGCCCAACACGTGATACAAACCGCGATACTGCCCCGTATTCTCAATGGCCATGACGTTTTGAATGTTCTCCACCACACAAATTGTCGAGCGGTCGCGTTGCGGATTGGCGCAAATGTCACACTCTTCCGTGTCCGAAATGTTGTGACACGTGTGGCAGTATTTCACTCCGTCCACCAAGTCTGTCAAACTCTTGCTCAACTGATGCACATCCTTTGCCTCCCTACGCAGTAAATGCAACACAAGGCGCAAAGCTGTTTTGCGCCCAATGCCGGGAAGTTTGGAAATTTCAGAAACCGCTTGTTCCAGCAAGCGCGAAGGATATTGTTGGTGCATTGGTTAGGGGTGTGCAAGTGAGAAGAAAGGGGGTGAATGTCCTGTGATAACGCCCGATTATCCCTGAGTGGTCATCGCGTTCAACTGTTCGATGTAGGCAAGAAACTCTTCGCGCCCCGTGCGCTTTTCAGAACTGGTAATGAAATGCGGAGGCAGTTCTTCCCATTGCTCTTTCAGCGTGTTGAGAAAGAGGGTGACGTTTTTCTTCAATTCACCCGCCTTATTCTTGTCCGCCTTTGTGAAAATGATTCCGAAGGGCACACCGTTTTCGCCCAACCATTCGATAAACTCAAGGTCAATCTTTTGGGGCGTTAAGCGTGAGTCGATTAAGACAAAGAGACACGTGAGCTGTTCACGCTCCAAGACGTAATGCTCAATGATGTTTTGTAACTTCTCTGTCGCCTTCTTGCCGCGCTTTGCGTAACCATAACCCGGAAGGTCCACCAAGTGCCATTCCTGATTCACAATGAAATGGTTAATCAGCATGGTCTTCCCCGGCGTTGATGAAGTCATTGCGAGTCCCTTTCTGCCTGTAAGCATGTTGATAAGACTGCTCTTCCCCACATTACTTCTTCCGATAAAGGCATATTCAGGAATGGAAGTTTGGGGGCACATGTCAGCACGACTGTTGCTGATGAGGAATTCTGCAGAGGTTATTTTCATAAGGGAACGCGTCTCTATAAATGGTTTAACTTCAATAAAAGGGTAGGGCGAGCATTGTGTGCCGAAAAATCCCCCACAAATTTACGCCTTTTTCCCCATAGATTTTTTATTTTTGCCAAAATTCTTGGTAGGAACTCAATCTGAACGTTATGACCGACCGTATCAAACAGATAAAAATCATACTTGTTGTCGTTGCCGTCATTATTGCCGTGGCGAGTTTGGTGGTCTCGCATCTCCTTGTGCGCGACCTTTCACGCCAGGAGCGTAACAACATGGAGGTGTGGGCAGAAGCCATGCGCTCGCTGAGTCATGCCGATGAGCATACTGACCTGAATTTGGTGCTCAAGGTGATGAATAGCAACAATCACATTCCTGTTGTTGTATTGGACGAATTTGACAACGTGATAGAGTTTCGTAATGTCGAGATAGACGCACCTACGGCGACGGATAGCACTGCTTATTTGACGCAACTGGCGCAACGCATGGTCAGAAAGGGAAACGTGATTGAGGTGGACGTAAGCACGCCAGACATAGAGGTGCCTTTGCAGATTCTTGTGTGCTATGATGAGTCTATTCTCTTACAGCGCCTGACGCATTATCCTTATGTTCAGTTGGGGGTGATAAGTCTGTTTGTGGTTGTCGCCATTTTTGCGCTTTTGGCGTCAAAGAAGGCGGAGCAAAACAAGGTGTGGGTGGGACTTTCCCGAGAAACGGCCCACCAACTCGGAACGCCCATTTCCTCACTTATGGCTTGGAGCGAGGTGTTGCGAGAAACGTATCCCGAGGATGCAATGCTTGACGAAATGTCAAAGGATGTGGCGCGCTTGCAGGTGATTGCTGACCGCTTTTCGAAGATTGGCAGTCAACCAGAGTTGCGCGACGAAGATTTGTGCGCAATGATTGCGCGTGTGGTGGAATATATTGGTCCTCGAGCCTCGAATAAAGTGGCGCTTTCGTGTAGTTATCCTGACAAGGTGGTGACGGCGCGCATCTGTGCCCCTTTGTTTGAATGGGTTATCGAAAACTTGTGTAAGAATGCCATAGATGCCATGCAGGGTGAGGGACACATAAATATATATATGTATCGTGTGTCCGACTCTATCCATATTGAAGTGAGCGACACGGGCAAAGGCATCCCGAAGGATAAGTTTAAAACCGTGTTCCGTCCGGGTTACACCACAAAGAAACGCGGATGGGGGCTCGGACTTTCCCTTGCGAAACGCATTGTTGAGGAATATCACGGCGGGCGTATCTATGTGAAGGAAAGTAGTCCGAAGGGCACAACCTTCTGTGTGGAACTCAAGAAATAGGGTGGCGCGTGGCGCGTTGCTTGCAAGTTTTTGATGTATTGATATTATTGCTGTCCAGTAACCTTAGTGCAAATAACTATTACAAGGGGCATACGCCACGTGTTTTTTTTAGAACTCGAATCTCACGAATAACATGAATGACCATGCGATGAGCAAGCTAAAGCTCCGCAAGGATTCGTGTTATTCGTGAGATTCATGTTCTCTAAAACACCATCCAGATTGTAATGATTAGTGCAATCTTCGGTGAGAATCCTTTTCTAAAAAGAATTGAGATATTCATAAGAGGTAAAACAAAGAGTATTATTGTGCGTACGATAATACTCTTTGTTTCTCTCAAAATACTTTTTGTTTTCCCTATTAGTGGTGTGGTTTTGCGAAGGCGTGATGTGGGGGTGGGGAAGTTTAATTTACAGGGGCGAAAAAGCGTTTGGAGCGCTATGGTTCCGCAAAATTGGAAAATTTTTACCTCTCCCTCTTTCTGATAAATTTGGCAGGGTGGTTAATTTTATTTACCTTTGTCAGTGTTTGTGCCCAATTTGGGTGACGCAACACCTTAAATTACCGTGAAATAACCATGCAACAACCCCTAAATTCACAATCGAAAGGAGGAAAACCTACTGGTGAGGAAACTCACTGGTATGTGTTGCTCGTTGCTTATCGCACGGAATTGAAGGTGAAAGAATTGCTCCGCGAACTGGGACAGATTGAGGCCTTTGTGCCCATGAGGCGCACGCGTCGCAGAGACAAGCAGGGGCGCTTCTGCTATGACGTGAAGGTGGCACTGAATAATTATGTGTTTGTGCATACAAGTTACAAGCGCTTGATGCAACTCAAGGCGGCCCATCCCTATAAGTTGGATTTCAACTTCATGCTTCGTGACGTGTATGAGGGGATGAAGCGAGTGGGGCGCACACCTGTAATCGTGCCGCGCCAACAAATGCAGAACTTTATTGCGATTGCTGGCAATCAAGTGGAGCGTGTGCAGTTTCTGGAAGCACAGAAAATCAACTGGAAGGCGGGACAGCGTGTGCGCGTTGTGGCAGGACCTTTTGAGGGAGTGGAAGGCATTTATCTCAGTACGTCACGCAAACATGAACGTCGCGTTGTGGTGCAACTCGAGGGGATTGCTGCCGTGGCAACAACGGCATTGCCCGCCGTGCTCGTTGAAAAGATTGAAGACGAAAAGTCGGCGGAAGCGTCGTTAGGTTAAAATATTTATGAAAAAGGGGACTGCGTGTCCCCTTTTTTCTTTACATTTGCATTGTGATACGAGACTTCGGAGTTCGTATCGCCTTTTAAAACTACCCATCTATACCATAGCGCTTCGTAACCAGCGTGGCGCCTTTACTAACCCAGTTTCATATCATGAAGACTGACCTTATCATGCAGCAATTAGCTGCTAAGCATCCAGGCGAACCCGAATTTTTGCAGGCGGTTCGCGAAGTTCTTCATTCTATTGAAGATGTGTATAATCAGCACCCTGAATTTGAACGTGCTAAAATCATTGAGCGCCTTGTTGAACCTGACAGAATTCTGACCTTCCGCGTTCCTTGGACGGACGATAAGGGAGAAATTCATGTTAACATCGGTTACCGTGTGCAGTTTAATAATGCCATTGGTCCCTACAAGGGCGGTATTCGTTTTCACCCCTCAGTAAATCTCAGTATTCTGAAATTCTTGGGTTTTGAACAGACCTTTAAGAATGCCTTGACCACACTCCCCATGGGCGGAGCAAAGGGCGGTTCTGACTTTGCGCCTCGCGGAAAGAGCGATGCCGAAATTATGCGCTTCTGCCAGTCGTTCATGTTGGAATTGTGGCGTAATGTTGGTCCCGATCAGGACGTTCCTGCTGGCGATATCGGTGTGGGCGGTCGTGAAGTGGGATATCTTTACGGCATGTATAAGAAGTTGGCGCGTGAACATACGGGCACTTTCACTGGTAAGGGTATGGAATTTGGCGGATCCAATCTCCGTCCTGAGGCAACGGGTTTCGGTGCGCTTTACTTCGTAGAGCAGATGTGTGCTGACTATAATATGGAAATCAAGGGTAAGACCGTTGCCATCTCTGGTTTTGGTAATGTCGCTTGGGGCGCAGCAAAGAAGGCCACAGAGTTAGGTGCGAAGGTCGTTACGCTTTCTGGTCCCGACGGTTATGTGTATGACCCCACGGGTGTGAGCGGTGAAAAGATTGATTACTTGCTCGAACTCCGCCTTTCGGGTAATGACATTGTGGCTCCCTACGCTGAGGAATTCCCCGAAGCAACCTTCTATCCCGGTAAGAAACCTTGGGAACAGCCCGTGGATATTGCGCTCCCTTGTGCTACGCAGAATGAACTCAACGAAGAAGATGCGAAGCAACTTGTGGCAAACGGTGTGAAGATTGTGGCGGAAGTCAGCAACATGGGATGTACTGCCGAAGCCGTAGATTACTTTGTGGCAACCAAAACTCCCTTTGCCCCTGGTAAGGCAGTGAATGCGGGTGGTGTAGCTACCTCTGGACTTGAAATGTCTCAGAATGCCATGCACTTAAGTTGGTCAAACGAAGAAGTGGATCTTCGTCTCCACCAAATCATGAAGGATATTCACGACCAATGTGTGCGTTACGGCAAGACGGATGACTACCTCAACTTCGTGAAAGGCGCAAACATTGCCGGCTTCATGAAAGTGGCGCGCGCAATGATGCAACAAGGCGTTATTTAAAGTATAGTCAGAAATTACTTGATAAGCAAAAGCAGGAATCACAGCGATGTGATTCCTGCTTTTATTTTATGTGTGGCATAGGGATTAAACCTATGGGGATTGTAAAGGCGAACTGTTTTTACTCCTTTCCTGAAAAGTGGGTCACAAAGACCTTTCTTATTGTTCTTCAGTTGTTGCGGGTTGGTGCAGTGTGTCTTCAATGAAATCCTCAAGCGATAAGTCGGTGGTCATGCCTATTTTTTGACGGAAACGATGGCGAAGCATGAGGACGCTTCTGGGAGCAATGGCCAAGAGTTCGGCAATGTGTTTGTTGTCCTGCTTGAGAATGATGAGCATAGAGAGGAGTTCTTCTCGGCGAGTGACAGAGGGCACTCTTTCGCGGAGGCGGGGGAGGAAAAGTGGGTGAAGCAATTCGAAGCATTGGCGGAATTTTGTTTCCCCGCTCGTTTGAAGCACGGAGGGAGTGAGGATTTCAAACTCTCGTCTCCTATCCTTATCTTCAAGCAACTCTTTGACTTCCTGCGCTCTTATGCCATTTTCTGCATTTGATTGATGGAGTTGTTCCACAAGCGAAGTGAGTTTTTCATCGGCTTCTTTCATTTGTATCGCGTGCGCCTTTCGTTGTTTCAAGAAGCGCATGGTGATGACCGCAATGATGATAACGGTGATGCCCATGCAACAAAGGAAGATGAGAAGTTGGTTGGTTTGTCGGAGCTGTGAGAGTTCCAACTCTTGTTGCTTCTGAGCCGTTTGTAAATTAACGATACTCTCAACAATGTTGAAGTTCAACTTCTTTTCCTTGAACGCTTGACGTTCTTGAAGCATCAGTTGAGTGTATTGCTCAACCTTCTTATAGTTCTTGCTTTTAAGGTAATGGTTAAGTATGGATTGGTAGTCAATACGGATATGCGTAGTAGCGTCGCCAGGGTGGAGCAATACGTACATGCTGTCAAGCATTGCTTCCGCCGTGCCAAACTTTTCGAGTTTTAAATACGTCAAGCCCAACTGATGATAAGCTTTTGCGCGGTTGTGGGGAGTTGCTTTCTGAACTACTTGTTGTAATTCTTGAATGCCCAATTGGAGTGAATCACCGCCTAGTTCCGTTAGGAAAGTGCCATGCAATAAGTTGACATCTACCATACCGCTATTGTAGGGTAGGGAGTGGCAAAGTTGTCGTGCGCGTTCGGTATATACCGCCACAGAATCTACCTCGCCCAGTTGCAACATTATCCTTCCTTTATTTATAAATGTCTGTGCCGAAATCATGGGATTCTTTTCCGTCATGGTGTTCTCTATGTGCAGAGCTTCAGAGGCATAAATGTTGGCATATTCAGGAGTTTGCCAATATAAGAAGAGGTCAACTATGGCGTGGAGACTATTGAGCAACCCCAAATTGTCGCCTTTGCGTTCGGCTTCCTCTTTACTTTGTTGAAAGAGTGCTAAGGCTTTGTTGAGATGTCCGTTTCGCTTGTAGAGCGCTCCCAACATGGCGGTCACCCATTGTTTCCCCGACGTGTTTTCACACAAATCTGCTTGTCGCAATGCCTCTTCGCACCAGTTGATAACTTCATTCTGATAGTTCGGATTGCTGTAAAACACCGCCGCAGCATAGGCATAATCGCGGAAATAGCGCTCGGGAGTCGCTTGATTTAAGGGGAGGGTAAGGGCTTTCAGTGTTGTCTCTTCCGCTTCCTTCATGTTTTCTGTGCGCGACAAAGCATACCCCAATACGGAGTAGTAATCTCTCAAACATTGGTGTTGTAAAATAGCTGATGCCTTAAACACTTCTTGCAAGGCAACGACACACGCTTCAGGAGCACCTTTGCTTTGGTAGGTATTCATCAACTGCATCAACGCTTCGGTGTAAAACCTATATTCTTGCTCGTTAAAATCCTTCTCATCTACGGGTTGCGTCAAGAAGTTTTGAAAGGTGGCGATGGCTTCATCAAACTTGCCTTCGCGTTGCAAAGTTCTTGCTTGTTGGTAGAGTCCGTCATCTGCAAAACATGAGCAACACGACCATACCGCCAAGATACAAAAAACGATTATTTTACTCCAAAAGTGGGTGTGCATATTCTTGTTGTTGCTTTTTGATATTTGCGGAAGTTATGTAGTTAATCAATTTAAGTCTGGTGATAAACTTTTATTTGTGTAAATACACTGTTGAATTCTGTAAATCTTTAAAATTACATAATGCAAATTTATGTAAATTATAGGAAGCGAGCGTAAGTTTTACTGTTTACATTTATGTTTACATTTCTGTAATTTTGACATAAAAGTCTGTGATATAGCATAAAATGTAGGATTTTGAAATTTCAAGGGGTGAAAATATCCAACTAAATTTGTAAAAAATATATAAAGCGGGTGTCAGACGTAGTGGCGTTCAACTTATGACATATTGCTAATTCCACTATTATATGAATGAGGATGCCCCTTGTGAAATAGATGCAATTTGTAAGATTTTAATCTGCTTTAATGATGCGTCAAATGAAGTTACTAAGAGTTGAAATTATTTGAGACTTAAGAAAAATTGTTTGAGACTTTGTTTTTCCTAAATCTCATATAGTTTTTTCGAGGTCGGAAAGAGGATGTACGAGAAAATTATTAGTTACAATTTATACAAAATGAAGAATGTGAAATTTTTGAATTGGTTGCTTGTGCTCTTTGTCGTGTTCACAAACTTCAATTTTGCTTCATGTAGTGATGACGATAATTCGGGTGGTGGTAATTCCTCTAAGTTGCCAGGTGATTCTGAACCAAACCTTGCAGGTGATGATTTCTATGCTTATGTAAACGGAGCATGGCACGCTGGTTTGGAAGACAGCTGGAGACCGAACTCAATTTGAAGCCTTGAACGAAGCCTTTAGCGCGCAGATTGGTACGTTTGAATTAAAGCCCGGTATCTATGCGCCCACTACAACTACGATTGGTGAGAATGTTGCCGACCTTGGCGGTTTGAACCTTGCCTTTGACGCGCTTACCGCTTATCTCACGAAGCAAGGCATAACTGGAGAGGCATTGAAAGCGCAACAACGCGCATTCTTCGAACACTATGCTTATCGTTACCGAGTGGAATATACAGAAGAAGAGTTCCAAGAACAATTGGTGGATGAACATTCTGTAAACATGGTGCGCGTGAGCGGTATGGTGCAACACATGGATGCGTGGTATGACCTTTATAATGTGAAGGAAGGTGATGCCCTCTATTTGCCCGCAGACAAGCGCATTACAATTTGGTAATAAACAACACTAACACACATTAATCCACTTAATAAAAATAGTAATATGAAAAATTTGAAAATGTTTGTGATGGCGATGATGGCCATTCTTATGAGTGTCAGTTTCGTTGCATGTGATTCTGATGATGACAACACTGCTACCCCCGTAAGTTTGAAGGGTAGATGGTATAGCAAGTCAGAAACGCTCAGAGACCTTTTGATTATCAACGACGACAATAGTGTTGTTGCTTATCGAGTTTACAACTATGTCTCTTATGATGAGATTCCTGGTGCCCTTACGGTGAATGGAAACAAATTGAGTATCTCTTTTGAAGACGGCAATCAGGTTTCTGGTACTTTCGCTATTAGCGACAACACACTTACGGTAAACACAACCTATGGCGTCTACACCTATTCAAGATTGGCTGATGAAACCATTTTGGTGGGTAATTGGAATTACTCTAACATTACGTTTAGCGCAAAACCCGTGAAGGATGAAATTGTAATTCCTGGTGGTACGATTAACGGAGAAGTTGTGCCTCCTACAATCATGCAGACTTCACAACTCAGCGGTGAGTTTATCAAATATGCCGCTAAGCGCTATTTCCGTAATGTTGCCTTCAATAATGATGGAACTTTTACCTATGATGTCTTGAAGGGTGATGCGGAAGTTCGTATGACTAAGAATTATGCAATCGATGGGTTGAATATGACCGTTAGTGGTGAAACGGCTCAGCATGAGATAGAATCCACCTTTAAGGTTTTTCAGAGCAATGACAAGAACACAGCATTCTTTGTGTTTGATAAAGAAGACGTAGCTGAAATGTTTATCGGTTATGCACTCATGTTGTTTGAAGGCGGTGTTGCTCCTGAAGTGACAGACGAAGCATTGGAAGCATACAAAAAAGCTTTTGTAGAAGCCTTTGACTACTACAGCGTAGAGTTTATAATTACCCGTGCGGAGTAAGTGGAAAGCAATTTACCATTCAACTCTCTATTTCTTGATAACAATGGGAGAATCCCACGTATATGTTAACAACTTAAAAACTTTTATTATGAAGCGTACATTCAATGCTGCAGCTGCAGTACTTGCATGCGCAATGGTAACAAGCTGTGCAACGGTGTCAAATCCTGTTGCAGTTACAACAAACCCCTTCGGTACAAAGTGTGGTGTTGCTGAAAGCACTATCTACTTGTGGACTTGGAGTTCTAAGGGTGATGAAAACGGTATTGATAAGGCTGCAAAGCAGGCTGGCATTACAAAGATTTCTCACGTAGATTCTTACACCAAGAGTTACTTCTGGGGTATCGTAATGAAGCAGACAACTAAGGTTTACGGCGAATAATCATTAAACGCAAGTTCTGCTTTTAAGACTTAAGAACCAAGGGGGGGATTTTGCCCCTCTGTTCTTTTGTCAATTTTTAGACATAAGAAAAAGAGCGTAAAAGTTTGTTAATGAAAAGATAGTGTTGTTTTGATGACTGTGTGTTGATGAGTTGATGCAGGGATATATTCATGGATTTCAGTCATTTTGAGGTTCAAAAGCCGTAAATTCCCTGGCGCAATGAGCCGATTAACGTAATTTTGCATGCTTAAAGTGATATAATATTTTAAGAATCACCAAACTCAACACAAAATAAAGAATGGTTAAGAAGAAAAAGAAGAGTTCTGAGGAACTTAAAACCGTGAATGCTCCCTATGAAAAGTGCTTGAATTGCGGTGCAGAGTTGAAGGGTAAATATTGCTATGCCTGCGGTCAGGAGGCTATAGGAAAGGTGCCCAGCATCTGGAAGTTTATCATGGTGTATATCAACCATACGTTCGTGTGGGACCCCCGTTTCTTCCGCACACTCAAACTCTTGGTGCTGAAACCCGGGCAACTGACGAATGACTATTTCGAGGGTAAGCACCACTCTCAGGAACACCCCATCAAACTCAACATGTTTTTGCTTTTCGTGTTCATCACGATGTTCGTGTTCTTTTCAAGTCCCGATAAATTGACTCATTCGGCGGAGGACCTTGCGAAGCATGATTTGTTTGCGCCAGCTTTTCAAATGAAAACGTATGTTGAAGACGAGGCAAATGCTGAGAAACTAAAGACAAGTCCGCGTGACACCATCGTGTTGCACGCTCCATTGGCGATTTGTGAGGAATATGCTACGTATGTTACCAACCTTGAAACGCTTGAGGATACAAAGCATCAAGGGCTTGATCAGTGGAAGGCTGTAGTGCCCCGCGTGCTTATTGATGAAGGAGTATTGGTTAGTAAAACTGATGGCACTTATCAATTTAACAAGGAGACGGTGACGGAAAATGAGGATGTTGCCCTGATGACTTCCGTTTGGGGGCAGCTGGTGAAGATGTGCACGAAGTATTTCCCCATGATGGTGTTGTTTACTGCGCCCTTCGTAGCCCTTTCTTTGCACCTTGTGCAACGCAAGGACAAGCGCCCCAACATCCACCACTTCGTCTTCGCCCTCCACTACACGGCGATTCTCGAACTGTTCTTCATCATTATTTACCTCCTCTACCTCACGGTAGCTCCTCCCGCTGATGTGCTCCTATGGGGCTTACACTTGGGTTCTTGCGCTTATCTCACGCTGACCTTCCGCCGTGTTTATGGCGTGACGTCGTGGTGGAAGGCGGTGGTGAAGTCCATTTTGGTAAACCTCAACTACTTCTTCATCCTCTTCTTGATATTCGTGGTGATGTGCTTCGTGGCAATCATCATTGTGGCTGTCCAGCAGGCGTGATGCCCTCTTAACTTAACTATTCAGATTGATTATGAAACGATTTTTTATATTGATTTTAGGCGGTTTGCTCTGCTGGAATATAGCTGAAGCACAGCGCCGTGTGGTGGATGTGATGGATGAAACGCCCGTCTCATCGGCAACTATTTTTGATGCTCAAGGCAATGTTGTTGGGTTTACGTCGAGCGAGGGTGACTTCTCTGATATCCCCGATTCAGATTACCCCATTACGATTCGTTGTATTGGTTATGAAAATCTTGTTGTGGGACAACCGAAGGACACAGTGCTTCAGATGGTTCCTATGATTTACGAACTTGATGAGGCTGTAGTTTCGGCATCGCGCGAGGTGATGAAGCAGACGTTTTACGTACGCGAATACTTCACTATAAGTTCCGCAACTGACACCATCACTCACTTCCTTGAACACATGTGCGACCGCTACGTGCCCGCTTCGAAGAAGGTGAAGTTTAAAAATAACGATCTGCGCTACCGCAATACGCGTAGTTATAAGTATTATCAGATAGACAACCGTGATAGTATTGCGGTGAGCCGCAAACCCGACACAAAGGTGGTTTTGGGTTTGATTGACACCGAGGAGATAGATGCCAGCGAGTCATTTAAAGGACAAATGGGCGTGAACAAAGTGTATGAGGAGAAGGGCAAATCGGGCATTTTGCATAGCAGAAAGCAGAATGAGCACACCTTTACGGAGTATAAAGACGGTTTAGCGAATGAGAAGGACCATGCCGTTAATATGCCTTGGCTATTGCGCATGATAGGACTGTCAATGGAAGCTGTGCAAGCCTACATGACTCATGTTTATAAAGCCAATGATGCCTCGGTTTACCAACCCAAGGATCTGATTCAGGCAGGTGTGGTTATGGAAGTGCTTGGTAAGGGGAAACTTCTTCGCCAGATGGTGAATTCCGATGTTCCCGTTAAGATTAATTTCTCAATAGAATACTACGTTGTTTCGCGTGAATACATCTCAAAGGAACAAGCGAAAGAAGAGTACAAGGCAAAAAATCTTAAAGTGCCCTTCGAAATACCTGCTACCGTGCCCCAGTTGAGCGAGGCAACCCAACTGTTGATTCAGCGTGCTAATCAGAAATAGTAGCGTCTCGAAAAAGAAGGACATGAATTTCTCACTGATATCAGTGGGGAATTCGTGTCCTTCTTTTGGTTCTATAGAAGTCATCGCAACCTTTTGAATTCCTCAATAAAGTTTAAAAAGTGAGAGGAATTACGTATAAGTCAAGAATTAACCTATCAACTTGTAGTCAAATTGTTAAATTTCTTGGTTGCTCGAAAAATAAAACTACTTATTCCGTGCCGATGGTTACTTATAAGGTTTTGAGGATCACTTATTGTTTGTCTTATTCGAGATGTTGTGAGGACTGTTTTGATGTATTCTCGTTCCCGTTATTCTTAAAAATAGAAAACGTGTCCATTGGTTCATACGAACGAATGGACACGTTGTTGTTTTGTGTGGAAGTGTGCTAATATTATTCAGCAGTTTCTTCTGCGGGAGCTTCTTCTGTAGCAGCAGCTTCTGCTTCAGCCTTTGCAGCAGCGGCAGCAGCCTTCTTTTCTGCAACCTTTTCTGCAATCTTCTTGTTAACTTCCTTTTCTGCTTCGAGACGAGCAGCAGCCGCAGCCTTCTTTTCAGCAGCAGTCTTATCTGCAGCCTTAGCAGCCTTAGCAGTCTTTTCCTGCTTCCAAGCTTCAAACTTAGCCTGAGCAGCAGCTTCGTCGAATGCACCCTTACGAACGCCACCCTTAAGGTGCTTCATGAGGAGAACGCCTTCTTCAGAAAGAATGTTGCGTACAGTGTCTGTGGGCTGTGCACCGCATTCTACCCAGTGGAGGGCACGTTCAAAATTCAAATCTACTGTAGCGGGATTGGTGTTGGGGTTGTAAGTACCAATCTTTTCAGTAAACTTACCATCGCGTGGAGCTCTTACGTCTGCGATCACGATGCTGTAGAAAGCATAACCCTTACGGCCGTGACGCTGCAATCTAATCTTAGTTGCCATTGTAATAAATAGTTTTTATAGGTTTGAATTAAATGCTACCATCTCGTGATAGCGGGTGCAAAATTACTATTTATTTTTTATATGACCAAGTTTACAACCTCTTTTAGTGCGTCTTAGTGATCGTTTATTGTCTGTTTTTAATGAAATTATACCCCATTTTTATGCCTTTGATAAGATGACTGCCCCAATTTAGGAATGTGCCCAACTTTTCAAAGGGTGAAGCGGGTGGGGTGGGTGAAATGAATTCGTTGAAGTTTTTTACGAGGACCTCTTGGTTGGTTGCAAGTTGCACTTTCAATGACTCTCGCTGTCGTTCAATAGTTTGAAGGGGTGTTTCAGCACTTGCTTCCGTTTTCATGTCAAACATGTGGAGCAGGCAACGAGTGATGGGGTAAAGAATCCAGCGCTTACGATTTATGAAGAGTATGAAAATGAGAACGGCATAAGTTGCTATCACTATAAAGATGGCGAGAGGGAGACTCCCAAAGAGTGTTGCGAGAAAATAAGCATATTGGAATGTAAGGAAAATAAGTAGAGCCGTGAAAAGGTGCAGACAGATAATGCTCAGAATGAGGTTTGCTAAGAGCGAGGAGAGTTTGCTGGCGCAGTCAAGGCGCAGTGCTTGCAGGTGTAAGCCAGTGCGTTCCTTAAGGGTGGCGTAAAGTGCGTGAACAAGTTCAGTTTCAGCAGTATGGTGAGTCATGACTTTTCGTTATTATGTGTGAAGGTGAAATAAAGGAGAGATGGGAACATGCGGGGGTAGAAGAGTTTTTTGGGCGGGTGACTTCTTTTCAAAATCATGTAGCAATAAGTGTGTCGTGAAAAACAAAAGTGGGTGTGCCTAAAAGTTGCATTTAGACACACCCACCGCACGCTCATGAGGCACTAAGATGTTCTCGCCGCACTGGTGCTTTCTGTGATGTCGTCAACAAGTTTGTTCATTTCGCAGTCCTTCAACTGGATGCCTCTCTTGCGGAGCGCTTGACAAATTTTGTGACGTGTGTGTTCGCCCTTGTCGGGAGCAAACAAGATTCCCGTAGCTGCGCCGATGGCTGCGCCACCAACAAATGCAGCAATTAGTCCGAGTCCTTTCATAGTTTAGTTTTTGTTTAAGGTTAATACTTTTGTAGCGTTCTAACTACGGTGCAAATGTATGGGAGATTTTCTCTGTGGACTCTTAAATAATGTAGAATTTTCGGTGTTGGCAAAGTTTTTAACCAAGTTTGTGGATTTTTTACGGTAATTATGAATGCTATTCAAGTTAGAGATTGTAAATTTGCGTAGAATTTGCTTAACAAAGGGAGATTTTACTTCCTGAGAATAGAATTTATTAATTTATTACACCTATAAAAATGAAGAAATTTGCACTTTTAGCAATTGCCGTTGGCGCAGTAGTGATGACTTCTTGTAAGTCTAAGGAAGACATGTATCGCAAGATGTATGAAGATGCCAAGAGTCAGCAAACAGCGGTTGAACAAAACAAGGCCGTAGTTGTAACTCCCGCTCAAACAACCACAACTGTCGTTACACCTGCTCAGACAGCACCTGTTACTCCCGTAGATCTTAGTGGCACACGCCAGATTCAGGGTGAAATCACTGTAGTTAGCGGTGAGCAACTTAAGGAATTCAGTGTTGTTGTTGGTAGTTTCCAAACTCAGGCAAATGCTGAAGGTTTGAAGACTTTGTTGCAGCAGAAGGGTTATTCTTCACGCGTTATCCGTACGAACGAAACTATCAATGGTCACACAGGTTGGTATCGTGTGATTGCTGCTTCGTATGCTGACAAGGCTTCTGCGGCACAACTTCGTGACCAATTGATGGGTGATTATCCTGGTGCTTGGTTGCTTTACAAGAAGTAAACAGAATTCCCAATGGGTTTGAGGAGTTCTGTAACATTTTACCCCAATTCACATGTTGGAACTCCCTTAATGAGATTAGGAATTAGGACATTTGATGTATTCCCTGGTTCCTAATCTTATTTTCGTTTTTAACAAAAAGAATTATGCAATCACTTCTCGGCCTTACAACGGATGAACTAAAGGACGTTGCCCTCAGTCTTGGACTTCCTGCTTTTACAGGAAAACAAATTGCAGGATGGCTTTACGATAAAAAGGTGAGCGACATTGCGCAAATGACGAACCTTTCAAAGGTTGCTCGTGAGCGTTTGTCGCAGGACTATTGTGTGGGTTGCTCCGCCCCAGTTGATGCCCAGCGTTCCATAGATGGAACAGTGAAATACCTTTATCGCACAGCGCAAGGGGATTATATTGAGACGGTTTATATTCCCGATGGCGAGCGCGCTACGCTTTGTGTGAGTTGTCAGGTAGGTTGTAAGATGGGATGCAAATTCTGTATGACTGGACGCCAAGGTTACGCGGCTTCTTTGAGTGCGGCCGACATCTTGAACCAAATCTATTCGTTGCCCGAGCGAGACACGCTGACCAACATTGTGTTCATGGGGCAGGGAGAACCTTTTGATAATCTTGACAACGTGCTTCGTGCCACCGAGGTGTTGACCGCTCCGTGGGGCTACGGATGGAGTCCGAAGCGCATCACGGTTTCTACCGTCGGACTGGCAAAGGGACTCGTGCGCTTCTTAGACGAAAGTCGCTGTAGTTTAGCCGTGAGTTTGCATCACCCCATTCCTGCCGACCGTGCAGAAATCATGCCTGCCGAAAAAGCACTTTCCATTGAGACAGTCGTTGAAATTCTCAAGGGATACGACTTCTGCCGTAAATATCCCCGTGACCCTTCTGCTCCCAAGCAGCGCCGCTTGACTTTTGAGTATATCGTCTTCGGCGGACTCAATGATTCGCGCAAACATGCCCAAGCCTTATTGGATTTGTTGAAAGATTTGGACTGCCGTGTGAATCTTATTCGTTTCCACACCATTCCTGACACACCCTTTAAGGGTGCTTCGGAAGAAAAGATGGTGGAATTCAGAGATTACCTCTCAAACAACGGTTTGACAACAACGATTCGCGCTTCGCGAGGTCAAGATATTTTCGCGGCTTGCGGACTTTTGAGCACAAAGAAACAGCAGGAGGAGAAAGAGGGAAACGGTTAACGGTGAAAGGTGAACGACACTCCGGACGGTAGTTGTACTCTGTACTCTGTTCTCTGTACTCTGTTCTCCGTTCTCTGTACTCTACAAAAAACTTGTCTACTACTAATACACAATATATAATGGATATACAAACAACATACGAAGCGGAGGAAACGCAATACGTTCCTTCTTCGCGAAAGAAAATACGCGTGGCGATTACACATGGCGATACCAACGGTGTGGGCTACGAACTTATTTTTAAGACTTTCTCAGAACCCACTATTTTTGAACTTTGCATCCCCGTGGTTTACGGTTCGGCAAAATTGGCTACCTATCACCGCAAGGCGATTGAGAGCACCACAAATTTTCACCTCATTGATGATGCTAAGAATGCCGTTGAGGGTGAATTGAATGTGGTGAATTGTTTCGACCGTGAGATTGCCGTAACGTTGGGTCACGCAAGTGCTGATGCAGGCGAAGCAGCGCTCGTTGCGCTTGAGGCCGCCGTGGCCGACTTAAAGGCGGGCAAGGTGGATGTGCTCGTAACAGCACCTATTAATAAGGCGTCTATTCAGAGCGATAAGTTCCATTTCCCTGGGCATACCGAATATTTACAGTCTCACTTTGGCGGCGAATCGTTGATGATTCTTACCAACGAGCACATGCGTGTAGCCCTCGTTACTACTCACGTTGCCATCAAGGATATTGCTGCTGCAATCACTCCCGAAAGTGTGGAGCAGAAGGCGCGTCAACTCTACAACGTGCTTCGCCATGACTACCTGCTTGCAGCTCCGCGTGTCGCTGTTCTCGGACTCAATCCTCACAATGGCGATGAGGGAACAATTGGTAGCGAAGACAAGGAAATCATTGTTCCTGTGATTCAGAAACTCCAAGAAGAGGGACTCCCCATTTTCGGTCCCTTTAGTGCCGATGGGTTCTTCGGAGCTGGTCATTACACAAAGTTTGACGGCATCCTCGCCATGTATCATGACCAGGGGCTTGCTCCCTTCAAGGCGCTCTCTATGGAC
>CALCUV010000146.1 GCA_937906765.1 uncultured Prevotella sp. | reverse complement strand
GTTATATGATAATTTTTGGACAACCCATATACAAGTTTTGAACAATCATTATTCTATACCGGCAATGGATAATGCAAACTTTGTTCTCAATGCTCTGGATGTCTTACGAGGAGATTTATCTCTTGTTAATTTGCGAGGCAAAAAATATAAAAATCGCCAAATAAAAACTATCACAGATTTAAGAAAATCCGCACTTGCAAAATTTAAGATTCAAGAAAATGAAATATTTGATAATATAAACAAAGCCAAGATCGGCATGCAAGAAATTATTGCAAAACGACGCTTTGAAAAAAGAATAAATTTCACCAGTGAAGAACTTGCAGTTATTGCAAAAATAAGAAAACAAATAAACGATAACAGAAAAGAACTATATAATATTCGCAATAACCTGAATACCGACATTTACAGACTGGAAACAACATTAAAATGGTTTAATATATATTTTGTTCCAATAATTATACTCATAATCTTTATTGCTCCGATATTATTTTCAGCATTTGCAAAGAAGATGTTCCTGCTCTTTCTTCTGTAATCAATCGTATGATAGAAGATTTACGAAAAGCATAACTCTAAAATTTTATCATCATAATTCATCTTACGAAGCCCTCCGCTTCCGTAGGCAGCTTTCTTGCACCCACAAAGTAAGAAACTCATAACTCATAACCCATAACTCATAATTCAGAACTCATAACTCAAATAACCGGTCCCTCGATACTGCTTCCCTCTTATGCTACTTTTCTCGTGGTGGTAAGTCCTGGGACTGAATTTAAGAGATAAATCATAAATCATAAATCAGAAATTTTATGAAAATAGCAGTTGCCGGCACCGGATACGTCGGCCTTAGCATGGCTACGCTCTTGGCGCAGAACAACCACGTAGTGGCCGTTGATATCATCCCTGAAAAGGTGGAGAAAATCAACCGCCGTGTGTCGCCCATCCAGGATGATTATATTGAAAAGTACTTTGCCGAAAAGGAACTCAACCTTACGGCAACTCTTGACGCAGAAGCGGCTTATAAAGATGCAGAATTTGTCATTATCGCTGCACCTACGAACTATGACAGTCAGAAGAACTTCTTTGATACCTCTGCTGTAGAAACTGTCATTGACCTCGTACTAAAGTACAATCCTAATGCCGTAATGGTTATCAAGAGTACTATTCCTGTTGGGTATTGCCGCAGTCTCTACGTGAAGTACGCACAGCGCTTTGCCGCTGACCCTGCATTGCAAGGTAAGAAATTCAATCTCCTCTTCTCTCCTGAGTTTTTGCGTGAAAGTAAGGCGTTGTATGACAACCTTTATCCCTCACGTATTATAGTAGGTGTCCCCAAATATATCGAACAGTTTGGCGAAGAAAACGAAGCAATTAATGCGATTGCAGATGTAGAACGTCTCACTAAAGCAGCACATACATTTGCTGGATTGTTGCAACAGGGAGCTATCAAGCAAGACGTAGACACCTTGTTCATGGGCTTAAAGGAAGCTGAAGCAGTAAAACTTTTTGCTAATACCTACTTAGCACTCCGCGTTAGTTACTTCAACGAACTCGATACCTATGCAGAAGTCAAAGGTCTCGACCCCCAAGCCATCATCCAAGGCATTGGTCTCGACCCACGTATCGGCACACATTATAATAACCCCTCCTTCGGTTACGGCGGCTACTGCCTCCCCAAGGACACCAAGCAGTTGCTCGCTAACTATCAGGATGTACCTCAAAACATGATGTCAGCCATCGTAGAAAGTAACCGCACTCGTAAGGACTTTATCGCTGACCAAGTGTTGACAAAGGCCGGATATTATTCTGCTAATAGTCAGTACGCAGCAGGTAACGAAAAGGAGGTAACAGTCGGAATCTTTAGATTAACCATGAAGGCCAACTCCGACAACTTCCGTCAGAGCGCCATTCAAGGCATCATGAAGCGCATTAAGGCTAAGGGAGCCAATGTCATCATTTATGAGCCCACATTGGAGGATGGTAGCACTTTCTTTGGAAGCAAGGTGGTAAATGATTTGAGCGTATTCAAATCACAAGCGAATGCCATAGTCGCGAATCGTTATGAAAGTTGTTTAGATGACGTGCAAGACAAGGTTTATACACGTGACCTTTTCCGAAGAGATTAAATAAAGCGATATTACAATTCTAAACCAACCGATTTCGGTAGGTTTAAATTCCTAAGAAATGAAAACAATCCTTATAACCGGTTCCGCAGGTTTTATTGGTTCTAACCTTGTAGAACGTTTGCTCACTACCGAGAGTCCCGTCAATATTGTAGGTTTAGATAGCGTAAATGACTACTATGATGTGCGCCTTAAGGAATACCGTCTTTCACGCTTAGAACAACTTGTAAAGGAACACTCTGAGAGTAATTATACTTTCATTAAAGGCAATATCGCTGATAAGACTTTAATCGAAAAACTCTTTGCAGACTACGAATTTGACATCGTGGTCAACCTTGCAGCACAAGCAGGTGTGCGCTATTCTATTACTAATCCAGATGCTTATATTGAAAGCAACTTAATTGGCTTCTACAATATTCTTGAAGCCTGCCGTCATAGTTACGATGGAGGTAAAAAAGGCGTAGAACATTTGGTGTATGCCTCTTCAAGTTCTGTATATGGTAGCAATAAGAAGGTGCCTTACAGCACAGACGACAAAGTGGACAACCCTGTGAGTCTTTATGCAGCTACCAAGAAGAGCAATGAGTTAATGGCGCATGCCTACTCCAAACTCTATAATATCCCCAGCACAGGACTTCGTTTCTTCACGGTCTATGGTCCCGCAGGTCGTCCAGACATGGCATACTTCGGTTTCACCAATAAACTCATCAAGGGCGAAACAATTCAGATTTTCAACTACGGAAACTGCAAGCGCGACTTTACTTATGTAGATGATATAGTAGAAGGTGTACAGCGCGTGATACATAATG